>JAAZCS010000308.1 GCA_012513125.1 Treponema sp.
ATATATCCCTGATATTAAAAGACAAATGCCAGCGATAATTCCAATTAAAGGCCACCAAGTTCTAAATCCTTGATATGAATAAATTTTAGAAATAATCAAAAAAGAACAAGCCCGAAGACTTAATACCAATCCAATAAAAAGTTGATATGCCTTTTTTGTAAATTTTACAGACATAAAGATTACAAATAAACCAAACAAGAATTGTACATATGGAATAAATCTGAGCAAGAAATTTCTTTCATATCCGTATCTGCTCATTGACAAACCAACAGCAAATGACAGGATAAATGCGAGAGACAGCATAACAATATTGAATATTTTAGAACCTTTTTTTGTCATATTTATACCATTTTATAAGTAAAAGTTAATCTTTACAATAACAAACGACTATGATAAATTAAAAAATTATGAATCTCGTAAGCGGCATTAATATTATTGGTTTATTTCCTAAAAAAAAACATATTAAAATTGTACAAAAATCCATTTTAGTTTTAATTGTTTTATTATCTTTTTTATCACTTTCTTGCAATAAAAAATCGGGACAGAACAATAACAACAATGAACCCTTTGAAGAATCTCAAAATCAACTACAAAACTTATTAAAAACTAGTGGTTTATCATCAAAACAAAAATATACGATTGTAAACCAGATGGCTAATAATCTTCTTCAAGAAAAAGATTATCAAGGTGTCATCTTGTTCTTAACAGATTGGGTAGAAAACAATCCTGACGACATGTACAACGCTTATTGGTTATTAATGACTGCTTATGCCTACATTTCCACAGGAGCCGAACCTGTCGCTGAATATTATTTCGATAGAATTCTTCAAAATTATCAAGATCTTCTAGTTCAAGATAACTCAATTCACTTTATGTGTCTTCAAAATCTTTTACAGATTAGCAAAACTCCACGAAATAGAATTAAATATTTTAACGAGCTGATTAATCGATTCCCAGAAAAAATCAACACAACTGAATTAATTTTGCGACTCACTATGGAATACGAAAATGATAATCAATGGGATCAAGCACTAAAATCATATGAATTATTCTTACAACAACCGGATGCTTCTGTTATTCAAATTATGGGAGTTCCTGACGCGTACAAAAACGCTCGCCACTTTATTGATTTTTATCATTCTTCAAAAGACTGGACTTTCCAAAGTTTGCCAGAATTAGAAGAAGCTGTAAAAAAAGCAATTCGAAATTATGACTGGCGAACACTTGATAAATATAAAGCAAAAGTTAATTTCTTCTCAATGTCATGGAAACAGGATGAAATGGACGAGAATTCACAAGTTGACTTTTCAATGAAGAGTTTTATGCGTGGAAACAGAGTTCGTTACAGTGATGAATTGGATGAATCTTCAAATTCTGAAGAAGCATACTTAAGAACTTGGGGTTGGAGTCAATACGTTTCTGTTTGGTATCTTTATTTTAGAAAAATTAATTTTCCAGTTGATCCAAGTATACACGGTAACTGGGAATGGGCAGGAATTTATATAGGCAACAAGCTTTAATGAGAAAAACACCTACTTTTTTATTGTTTATTTTTTTATCAACATCGACAGCACAAATGTGGTCTGAAGATTTAATTTCCGTGCAAACAAACGACAATATTAGCGAAATTCTTGAAGAAGAAATTCCTTTAGAGGAGTTGTCATTTATTGAGGACGATATTTTTACAGATGAAGTTGACACTCAAAAAATAGACGTTCAAAATATCGCAAACGACGAAACTGATTTATCAGCAACAAATATGCAAAATGAAAAACAAAGATTAACCGTTGATTTTTGGGTGGATGACAGAAGTGACATTCAAAAATTTTCACAAACATATCTTTCATCAAAATGGAGTTCGTTACTAAAAAAAGATCTTGACACCGCAATAAACTACAGACTTTATGTAAGAAAGAAGATTCAAGAACAACATTTGCCTTCAATATTAGAATATTTACCTGTTGTTGAATCAAATTACAAAACTACAGCTAAATCGTCATCTGGGGCACTTGGAATGTGGCAATTTATGTCAAACAGTGTAAAACCTTTTTTAATGTTAAATGATTATGTTGATGAACGGCTAGATCCTTGGAAATCAACTGATGCAGCACTGAAAAAGCTTACTGATAATTACAACTATTTTCAGGACTGGCTACTTGCAATCGCAGCGTACAACTGCGGAACGGGTGCATTAATCAAAATATTGCAAAAATCTCCACAAAAGGATTACTGGTATCTTGTTGATAACAATTTACTGCCAAAACAAACAGCATTATATATTCCAAAACTTATAGCAATTGCCGATATTGCTGAAAATGCTGAATTTTACAATATTGATATTTCTCACCGCGACGAGGAATTTTCTACATTAATTAATAATGAAAATCAATTTTTTGATTCTGTTACTGTATCAAAAGCCTATTCCATTCCGCAACTTGCAAGAGAAATGCAAATAAAATCTGAAGAATTAAAAAAACTAAATCCGTCATTCGTCAAAAACTTTACACATCCGTCAATAAAAAGCGAAATCAGGATTCCTATTGGACAAAAAGAAACAGCTGAAAAAGCATTGGCAAAAATGGAACCAATAGATTTTCCATTCAAATATAAAGTTGAAAAAGGTGACACTTTATGGGGAATTTCTAGACAGTTCAAAGTGACTGTTGCCTCTTTGTGTGAATTAAATGGAATTGAGGAAAAAGCAATCTTAAGCATTGGAAAAATCCTTTATATTCCATCAAAATAACCGATATTAACACTAAGATGATAAACAACAAGTATCAAAAGACA
>JAAZCS010000309.1 GCA_012513125.1 Treponema sp.
ACATTGTCGAGACTCCAAGTGCTGCTGAAAAAGTAACATTACCAATAGAAGAAGTTAAACCTGTAGAAATCATTCAAAGTGAAAAAAATGAACAACCAACAAATGATATGTTTTCGCCCAAAACTGGACTTGGATGGGAATCATCTCTTCTATTAAGGCTTAACAGTGAATTAAACAGAGCTATTTCATCAGAATTTGATTTATCTTTATTTATAATCCGCATTCCCGAAATCAATCATGACGATTCAAGAATAAAAATTATTTCAGAATATCTTTTAAATCAGTTTCAGTTTAAAGATTTACTTTTTGAATATAAAAACGATTCTTTTGTAGCAATAAAAACAAACGCATCTCTTGATGAGTCTTTAATTTTTGCAGAAAAAATTCATGAAGAAATCATAAATCTATTTCCTGAGGACAAAATAAATTGTTTTATTGGAATTTCAACTAGAACTATTAGAATTATTTCAGGCGAAAGACTTCTTCATGAAACTGAAGAAGCATTAAATCATACCTCTTCAGAAAATGAATCATATATCATTGCTTTTCGAGCCAATATTGAAAAATATCGCCAATATATGAATTCATAAAACAATTATTTTTGTTCTTCTAAAAGATTTTTTATTGATGTAATGTTCTTATTATCAGGAAACGTTTCTAAAAGTTGATTGTAATACAATTCTGCTTGAGTATAGTCTTTTTCAGAGATATAAATTGATATTAAATTTACAAGATAATCTGGGTTATCCTTTTGATTTTCTATTAATTCTTTATATATTTCTATAGCTTTTGTTGATTGATTTCTCATAGCATAAATATATGCTAATGATGACTTAAATGTGTTATTTGAAGAATCTTTTTTAAGCAATGTATTGAACATTTTTTCAGATTCTGACCATTTTTTTTCAATTGCATAAGTTCTTGCTAATTTATAATATGCATTCCAATATAAATCTTTATTTTCCAAGCAATAATTATAATATATTTCAGCTTTATCATATTTTTCTAAAGAAAAATAAATATCTGCAATATTCAAATATTCACTATATATGCTATTAATAGTATTTTGTCTATCTCCAGGAATGGGAATGGGTTTTGAAACACATGAGATAAATAAAACAGAAATTGCATATAATACAAATAATTGAATATTTGCTTTCATGTGATTTATCCTAATACTACTTTTTCAATTTCGTACAATTGACTTCTATATAATCCAGAAATATTAGTTCCATAATCAGCAATCAATTGAATTATATTTCGTGGAGAATCTTTTGTATCACAACCATTTAATCTATCTCCAGCGTCACCCAAACCTGGCATAATGTACGCTTTTTCATTCATTACAGGATCAAGCCATAGTGTATAACAAGTACAATTCTCCAAAGCTCTAATAACACGCAAACTGCCCTTTAATGTAGAAATTGTGTTGAAAAATTTAATAGATTTAGGTTTTACACCCTGACTTTGTAAATATTTTACAACTGTTACTAAAGAACCACCAGTCGCATTCATAGGATCAGCAAAAATTAAATCTTTTCCATCCAGTTGCTCTAAATCAAAGAATGAGTTCTTTAAATTTAAAATATATTCCATGTTAGATTCATTTTTCGTGTCATTTCTGCTGATTTTAAATAATGCAAACGGTGTTATATATCCATTAGAAGAATATTCTTGAATCTCTTTGGAGATAATCATACTAGGAAGCAATGCTCCTCTAAGCATTACACACATAACAGAATTATTAATTTTATAATCAATATCAGGAATTTTATGAACTGCATAATTTTGTACAGGATATGTTACAGGAGTTTTTACAACTATATGATTTTTTTTGTCATAATGTTTATCGGTATATGCCATTCTAAAAAGCATTTCATACGCTCTTTGACTGTAATACATAAACTCCTGATGATCTGTTTTTACATCACGAAGCTTTGAAATAACTCTAGACGCTTCTGCATGAGCACCTTCTTCAGTTACAAATGAATACACTTTTAAATTAGGATGGTTATTACAAATATCTTGCATTGCATGCCCCATACGGTCATAACCTTCAATGATTTTATCTTCTTTTTTTGGTTCAAAATAACTCATTGTTTCTTTGAACATTTTATCCAATTTATCCAAATCTTCTAAATCTTGTTTATTGAGATATCCATCCAATGCTTCTGCTTTTAAAATAATCTTATCATCCATTTTCTACCTCATATTACTAATAATTTATACAATTGTTTTTTATTTATTTTAATATTTTTGATTAATAATTCATTTGAATTAAAAATTTCACTTTGAGAATCAGTAAGACCAAATGCTAAAATTAACAATGATTTTCCAGCCTTTAAATATTTTTCATTCTTAAATAAAAAATCCAATGATAATAAATATTGATCTTGATTCTTTGGATCACAAACAAAAGAACCTGATACTTCAATCAATTTTAAATCTAAATTTGCACCAGTAAGAATGGTTAAAAAAGATTGAGGTTTGTTCGCATAAAATCTAATTTCATCATCAGAACTATCAAGATAATTGTAAACATTTTGATTTAATTTTGATTTATAATCTTTTGAATAACCATTTGTGTAAATATCATCATAAGAAACAATCATGTCTTTTAAATTTCTTCCTAGACATAAAATTTCATTGGAAAGAACAGCAAAGTCAATTGAGTTATTAGAATAGATTTGATATTTATTATCACCTAGAATAACATTTTCCGTGATTTTTCCTGACAATATTCTTTTTACATTATTTTGTAAAAAACATTTTATAGCTGATTGAATTTCAGTTTTATCTTTTGTTCTATTTAATCCAATATAAATTTTATCTAAATAAGACGATACAATTTCTGATTCTTTACTTGAAATTCCTCTTATGTTATTTTGTACTACCCTTTCAATCAATAATCTATCAACACTTTTTGGTATTGAAATATAAAAGGAACTATCATTATCCATCAAATCAAGAGGATTTACTGAATTAGTAATCTGAGGTAAAGTTTTACATCCCGACACTAATCCAGCAATAAAAATAATCAATATAGCATATATTTTATGCTTTCTCAATTTTTACACTCCATTTTTTATCATCAGCTTCAACTTCAATAGAGTCTTCAATAGAAGAATTCCAATTTGACTCTTTAGCTAAAGTTTCTTTTGTAACGAAATCAGTAAAGGCTAAATAAGCTTCTTTTAGTTTATCATCTCCACCAACAGTAAGTTTAATTCTATCAGTTACTTTTAGACCAATCTCTTTTCTTTGATTTTGAATACCACGAACTAAATCCCTAATATATCCTTCTTTCTTTAGTTCATCTGTTACTTTTGTATCAAGACCAACAGTAAGTGTTCCATCATTAATAACTTTTAGATTATCTTTTTCGTATCGTTCAACAATAATTTTGTCATTATCCAATTCAACTGCTTTTCCTTAAACTTCAATTAAAAGTTTTGAGCCATCCAGTAATGATTGAATTTCAGCTTGTCCAAGAGATTGAATAATATCAGCAGCTTTCTTCATAAGAGGACCAAGTTCTTTTCCAAGTGTTCTAAAGTTTGCCTTAGCTTTATATTCAACTAATTCATCTTCTCTTTCATGGAAAATAACTTCCTTTACATTTAATTCTTCCCTAATTGAATCTTCCATCTCAGCAAGAACTTTCTTTTCATTTTCATTACGTGTAACAAGAGCAACACCAGCTAATGGTTGTCTGTTTTTAAGATTAAATGTATTTCTTAAAGAACGTCCCATAGAAACAGCTTTTTGAACTGTATTCATTTTAAACTATAGTTGTTCGTCGCGCCAAGAAACGTTGTATTCTGGATAATCATTTAAATGAACAGATTCTTTGTCATCAGCATTTTTTAGGTTCAACCACATCTCTTCTGTAATAAAAGGAATAAATGGAGCTGCAACTTGGCTAAAGGTTTTAAGTGCAATATACAATGCTTCGTAAGCTTCAGTTTTATCAGAATCGTTCTCTGATTTCCAGAAACGACGACGAGAACGACGAATATACCAATTATTCATTTCATCGATAAAGTTTACAATTGGATCTACAGCACCGCTTAAATCATAATCTTCAAGTGCATCAGTAACATTTTTCACAAGTTGTTGTGTAATTGACAATAACCAAGCGTCCAATAAATTTGAAGGTGCTTTATTATCAAAAAGATGACCTGTAGGTTGAACTTTATCAATATTTGCATAAGTGATATAGAAACTATAGCTATTCCATAATGGAAGAATTATATTTTTAATAACATCCCTAACACCATCATCGCTATATCTTAAATCATCAGCTTTTACAACAGCTGAATGAATAAGGAATAATCGTAATGCGTCGGCACCAAATTTATTTATTGCTTCAACAGGATCAGTGTAATTTTTTAGAGATTTAGACATTTTTCGTCCATCACTTGCAAGAACAAGACCGTTTACAATACAATTTTTGAATGCTGGTTTTCCGAATAGATGAGAAGAAAGAACTGTTAGTGTATAGAACCAACCTCGTGTTTGATCAAGTCCCTCAGAAATAAAATCAGCAGGAAAATGTTTTTCAAAATATTCTTTATTTTCAAATGGATAATGATTCTGTGCATAAGGCATACTACCAGATTCAAACCAACAGTCAAAAACTTCAGAAATACGGTGCATTGTTCCACCACATTTTTTACATGGAATTGTAATCTTGTCAACAAACTGCTTATGTATATCTTCAGGATAAATACCAGAAAGATCTTTCAATTCTTGTCTTGAGCCAATACAAATTGTATCTTTGCAATCAGGATTATCACATCTCCAAATTGGAATTGGATTTCCCCAATATCTATTTCTACTTACTGCCCAATCTCGAGCTCCTGCTAGCCATTTTCCAAAACGACCTTCTTTTATATGAGATGGTTGCCATTTAATTTGACTATTTGAGTTTAGAAGATTTTCATGCTGATCTGCAACTTTTACAAACCAAGATCCAATTCCTCTATAAATCAAAGGAGAACCACAACGCCAACAATGAGGATATTGGTGCATTACTGTATCTCTTTTTACAAGTTTTCCTTCTCTTTTAAGGCGATCCATAATATCTTTATCACAATCTTTTACAAATCGACCAACATAATCAGATACATCTTTAGTAAATTTACATTCTGCATCCATTGGTTCAACAGCAGGAATTCCAGTATCTTTCATAACTTTGGAATCTTCTTCACCAAATGCAGGAGCAATATGAACAATACCAGTTCCATCTTCTGTAGAAACATAGTCTGCATTGAACATACGGAATGCACCATCACTTCCATCTTCATTTATAGCTAAATTTGAGAAATATGGAAATAAAGGTTCATACTTTGCACCAATAAAATCAACACCTTTCTTCTCGTAAATTATTGTATATGAATTTTCATCTTTGTAATAAGAAGAAAGTCTTGCTTTTGCAAGAATATAGTAATCATTAGACTCTTTGTCCAAAATCTTTACATAATCAATATCTGGTCCCATGCAAAGACCTTCATTAGAAGGCAAAGTCCATGGAGTTGTTGTCCAAGCAAGAAAATAAGTTTTTCCATTTACCATGTCAGAATCGTTTATTTTAGAAGGAGCTCTTGTAATTTTAAAACGAATTGTAATTGCAGGATCTTGCTTTTCTTTATAGCCTTGTGCTAATTCATGAGTTGAAAGAACTGTTGAGCAACGTGGACAATATGGCAGAATATATTTTCCTTCATAAATCATTCCTTTGTCCCACAAGGATTTAGCAACCCACCAAATTGACTCCATATATTCTGGATTCATTGTTTTGTAATCATGGTCAAAATCAACCCACCTACCCATACGAGTAATAGTTTGACGCCATTCAGATGTATACTTTAATACAGAATCCCGACATTTATCATTAAAATTTGCAACTCCATAAGCTTCAATTTCATGCTTTGAGTTTATACCTAATTCTTTTTCTATTAGATTTTCAACAGGAAGACCATGACAATCCCAACCAAAACGGCGATCTACTTTCTTTCCTTTCATTGTTTGATAACGAGGAATAATATCTTTTATTGTAGAAGGAATAAAATGTCCAAAGTGTGGTAAACCTGTTGCAAAAGGAGGTCCATCATAAAAAACAAATTCATCAGCCCCTTCTCTTTGAGAAATTGACTTCTTAAAAATATCATTTTTATTCCAAAACTCTAAAATTTCCTCTTCCTGATGCGGAAAATCTACTTTTGGGCTAACTGGTTTATATTCCATAAATTATGTACCTCTTCTGATTGAGTATTTAAAACGAATTAAATTATTATAATGGTTTATTTCATTTTATTCCATATATATTTATAGCTATTGAGCAAAGTCTATAGTGAGCCCTTTTGTCAATACAGTTTTTTATAAAAGTTCAGTGGATTTCCTTCTTTTTTTTAAGCTGATAACATATCAACTTGGTCATTTCTATTTGTAAACACCCCATAATACATTTCATCCGGGGTTGCATACT
>JAAZCS010000310.1 GCA_012513125.1 Treponema sp.
CAATGCAGTGCCGGAACATCTTACAAAAGAAGAGCTTTCTGTTTTTAATATGCTTCGTAATTCTGATGGAAAAGATAGACTAGAGCAAGAGAGAATTCCTGTAGAATATATCAAAACCAAAATGTAGTTTTTTTCATCCACTCCGCAAGAAAGTGTTGACGGTGGCTTCCCTAACTCAATTTATGAAAGATTACAGTCTAATATTCTTTGAATTACAGAACAAATCTTTGAATCACACTTTTTTTCAACACTAGAGGTGGTTAGATTATCGATGTTTTCATTTCCTGTCATTTTTTCCCTCTTGTTACTTAGTGATTATATAAAAAGAACAAAATATGTAATAGAATTAGAATGGATAAATCGAAATGAATCGTAAATTTAGTATGAATCAAATAACGCCAATAAATTATTCTTTATGTGGGCAACTTAACAGCAAAGATGAGTTTGTGCATATAAAAAGAGCTTTTGACGAGAATGTATTAATTTTTGTAAACAAAGGTGTTCTTTTTATTAATTCTAACAACAAAAATTATTCTCTTAAGGAAAATCAATATATTTTGTTGAAAGCAGGTGAATCCCATTTTGGTTGGAAAAAGTCAGAAGGATATTTATCGTATTTATGGGTTCATTTTAGAACTGAATCGGAAATTAGAACTGTAAAAGATGATGATTTGCAGAATTCTACTTTAGATTCAGTTTATTTTTTTCCAGAATCGGGAGAATTGGAAAATTACACTCGTTTTTCATTATTATTTAGACAAATGATGGATATTTCTTTTGATGAAGGTATGTATAAAAAGAAAATGCTTGATTATTCATTGAGCCTGTTATTATTGGAATTATCGAAAGATAAAAATACAAATACACCATATACAAAGATTTCGCCATTAATTTCAGATGTTTGTTCTTGGATAAAGGCAAATTATGATTCTGATTTTACCTTAGAAGAATTAGCCGATACATTTGGATATCAAGCTGAATATTTATCGTCGCTTTTTAGAAAAGAAATAGAACTTACAATAAAGCAATATTTGATAAATATTCGTATAAATATAGCTAAAAATCTTTTATCAAATTACGGATTATCTACAAAAGAAGTTTCATATTCGTGTGGCTTTATGGATGAAAAATATTTTATGAAAGTGTTTAAAAAAAAGGAAGGACTTACACCAACTGAATATAAGTCCGCCTTTTTCAAAAAGAATATTAACTAAAACAGAAATGTTTATTTTTTTGTAAAATAGATTGTGTATTCTTCATTTGTTACTTCATACAATGAAATAAACGAAAAGTTTTTATCTTGTCGTTTTGTAATGTATGTACTTTGTTTCCAAGGGAATGCTGTATACAAATGTTCAATTTGTTTTAGAAATGTTTTATCAATATTGTCTTCTATTATGTTTAATCCACAATCTGAATCTACCAGTCCCGCCAAAACTATAGGTCCTTCCATAATTGAAATTAAAGAAGAATCGGAAGGCATTTCTACGGCACGTAATTTTGGCTCAAAATTTAGTGAAATTGTTTCGTGATTCCATTTTCTTTTAAGAATAATATATCCATCAGTTATTTCATAATTTATCTGAGTGTCATTGAGTAATAATGTTGGTTTTGATTTACACCATAAAGGAACTCTAAAAGAAAGTGTATATTCTTCAGTACAAGTTGAATTAATTTCAAATTTTAGATTCCATCTAGACATTTCACCTTGTTCATTTTGAGTGAAAAAAGAATCGTTTCCGTTAAAACTCATGTTTACTGTTTGCGAGAGCGTAAAAGATTTATCTGAAGTTGCAAAAACTGATGGTATGTATTGATTGATTATTAATGCATTTTCTTCTTTTTGGTAATAGCATAATGACGAATATAAGGTTTGGGCTTGAATCATTGTTCCATGGCAACACCAAAAATCTCTCGTTTTAGTTCCCCAAAGCTTTTTACTTCCACTTTTTAGTGATAAGAAATAAGTTGGCATTCCTGTATCTTTATTTTGTTGCGTCAGAAAACCATTGTATAAACACAGTTCAATATATTCCGCGAATTCACTTTTTCCAGTAAACAAATAAAGATAATCTGCAAGCCGCACCATATTATAAACTGTGCAAAATTCTTGATTTCTGTCGCTTAAAAAATTAGAGAACTTTTTGGGTGGTATCCAGAATTCACCGGTATTTTGTCCGCCTGTTGAATAATATCCTCTATCTGTTACAGCACATTTCCAGAATTTCAAAGCAATATCTAAATATTTTTCATCTTTCGTAATTTGATACATTTTGCAAGCTCCATGTGCCAGAGGAATACTTGCATTTGTGTGTATGTTTGAAAGAGCGTCTTTATCTTCTTGTAATTCGTCAAAGATTGAATTCTCTTTGTATGCACAAGCTAAATCCATATATTTTTGATTTTTTGTAATTTCGTATAAACGTGCCCATATTTCTAACATTCCTCCAGCTTCGCCTTTTAGAATTGCTTCTGGATGATTGTTTTTTTCATAATTTACCCATTCAACAAACCAATCTGCCAAATTATCAATGAGGTGC
>JAAZCS010000311.1 GCA_012513125.1 Treponema sp.
AATTAAATAAAATATTTTTTTTTGTTTTTCAGAGAAATCTTGTACTTTCTTTAACAAATTCATACCTTTCACCATCAGACTGTAATATTACTATAACAAATTTTATAAAAATGATACAGTGAAACTCTATGGTAATATTATTTCATCCAAATCAATTAAAGGATTTAACAGATATACAAAAAAAACTTATCGAATCACTAAATCAACCTAAGTGTTATTTTTGCAAAACATTTCCACTTTGGATTGATATACCATTTTTAAATAATAATTGTATTTTAAAAAATGAAAGCAATTTGTTTAAGAGCATTTTAATCGATAAACCACAATTTACTAAAGATGGAAAAATTTTCTGTGATGTAAAAATTGATTTTAATAATAAAATGTACAGTTCCAATTTGATTCTTTGTTCTCTTTTATCAAAAGAAAATATGAATAAAACTTTTACATTACTTTCTTTTGATAAAATATTTCCAATAAACTTGAAAATTTTTAAACTAGGAAAAGACATTGAAATCGACGAACACTCAAAAGCGATAGAAGATTTTGTTTGGAAAAAACTAAAATAATAAAAAAAGGTGCTTTTCTTATTAAGCACCTTTCCTATTACATTATAACAGAACCTCTGTCCATAGCAGTTAATCCGGTTTTTACATATTCCAAAATTCCATAAGGTTCAAGAAGACGTAATAAACTATCTATTTTTTCTTCGCTTCCTGTAGCTTCAACAACGACAGAATCAATTCCAACATCAACAATATGAGCTCTAAAAATATCACATGTTTCGATGATTGTGCCTCTATTAACACCCTCAGCTTTTACTTTTATTAACGCCATTTCACGTTGACAAGAAGATGATTTTTCACATTTTTTGATAGAAATAACTTCTACCAATTTCGCCAGTTGTTTTTGAATCTGATCTAAAATATATTCATCACCTTTTACAACAATTGTCATTCTTGATTGACCAGGATTATTAGTTTCACAAACAGTCAATGAGTCAATATTATATCCTCTTCTACTAAAAAGCCCAGATACTCGGCTCAAAACACCAGAATGATTTTCAACTAAAACCGAAAGAACATATTTATTCATTTTTTTCTCCAATATTATTTCACTGCAATATCCGCTTCGGAATACAATCCCAAAAGACGAACACTTTCAGTTATTGATTTTAACTTATTAATCACATTCTGTACATAACTTAATGACTGTTGACTTTTATCATCAATAACTACATCAGCGTAGAACCAATAATGCCATGGTTGACTTTCAACAGGACGGCTTTCCAACCTTGTTAAATTCAACTTGCAATCTTGGAACACACCAAGGCAATTATATAATGCTCCAGGTTCATTTTTTGTAGTAAAAACAATTGATGCAACATTTTTTGTATTTCCACTTATCATTTTTAATTTATCTTCATCACCAACATTAGTTGATTTGATAACAATAAACCGAGTGAAATTTTCAGGATCATCTTCTATATCATTTTGAAGAATTTCAAGCTTGTAATAATCTGCATTTATTTCTGATGCAATAGCCGCATTTGATTTATTATTTAATGATGAAACCATTTGTGCTGCCGTCGCAGTTGAAACAGATTCCACAAGATTACAATTATCCAAGGATGAAATAAATTTTGAACATTGTGTCAACGCTTGTGGATGTGAATAGATTGTCTTAATATCGTCAATCTTTGCACCTTTCATACCTAATAATGCATGTTGAATTCTTAATCTTACAGCTCCAACAATTTCTACATCGTTAAAATCTGTTAAATTGTCATAATTCTGATAAACAGAACCAGCCAAAGTATTTTCAATAGGAACCATTCCAAAATCTACAGTTCCATCTACTACACTTTGAAAAATTTCTCTAAAAGAATTTACAGCTACAACTTCGGCATCTGTGTCAAAATATCTGCTTATAGCTTGTTCTGCGTAAGCCCCTTTTTTTCCACTATATGCACATCTTATTTTATGTTCCTGTGTTACGCTTGCTTTGTTTCGTTCTGGAATTGCTTCACGAATATGCACAACAGATTTATTAACAACAGGAGCCAAAACTTCAATGTCGCTCATTAATTTATCAAACATTTTTGGAAGAAGAGCTTGAGGTCCATCAGATAAAGCTTTTTCTGGACAATTATGAACTTCAACAATAATTCCATCAGCTCCAGCCGCTATTGATGCCAACGCCATTGGAGGAATTTTATCCCTAATTCCCAAAGCATGACTTGGATCTACAATAATTGGAAGATGTGTCATTCCTCGCAAAACGGGAACTGCAGATAAATCCAATGTATTTCGTGTCGCTTTTTCATAAGTTCGAATTCCTCGTTCACAAAGAATTACTTTATCAGTTCCTGAAGAAAGCAAATATTCAGCAGACATTAACCATTCTTCAATAGTTGCACTTAATCCACGTTTTAATATTACAGGCTTGTTTAATTTACCAAGATTTTTTAGAAGCTCAAAATTCTGCATATTTCTTGCCCCTACTTGATATACATCAACACCGTGTTTTTCCATAACAGGTAAGAATTCAGAAGCTACAACTTCTGTAACAACAGGAAGTCCATATTTATCACCAGCTTCTTTCAACAGAATAAGTCCTTCTTCCCCTAATCCTTGGAATGAATATGGCGAACTTCTAGGTTTGTAGGCACCACCTCTGAGCATACAAGCTCCACTGGCAGCCACACTCTTGGCAATTTCCATCATTTGATATCTATTTTCAACAGCACAAGGCCCCGCAATAGAAATGATTCTTTGCCCACCAATTCTTATGATTTGATTCCTATTGTTTTTTATTTCAATAACTGTATCTTCTGGTTTAAATTCTCTACTTGCCATTTTGTAAGGCTTAGAAATTGGAATAACTCGTTCAACACCAGCCAATAACTCAACATCATGAGGATTTATTGATAGAGTTCCAACGGCTGCGACAATAGATTTTTCTTCACCTTTAATTATATTTGTTTTAAAACTTTTATCTCCAAGATATTGTATTAATTCATTTCTCTCTTTTTCCGATGCATTTTGTTTTAAAACTATAACCATTCTTTCTTCCTATTTTCTAATTTATCTTTCCATATTAAAACTAACAGTTCTAAGTATATCGCCGAATACACCGGCCGCTGTAACTCCAGCACCTGCACCATATCCTTTTACGGTCAACGGAATTGGCTGATATCTTTCTGTATAGAAAACAAAGGCGTTTTCACCACCTCTTACTCCGTACAAAGGATTATTACTATCAACTTCAATCATTCCAACACTTACTTTTCCGTCTTCAATAGTTGCACCCATTCTTAAAACTTTGCCAACTTCTTTTAGTTCTCTTATTTTCTTTTCAAAATAAGAATCAACTTCTGGTAATTTCTTTAAGAATTCATCAACTGTTCCTGTTGAATCAAAAGAATCTGGGAAAACTTTATGCATTGTTATATCAGCAACTTCAATTTCCATTCCTGATTCTCGTGCAATAATCAAAGCTTTTCTTGCAACATCCATTCCATTCAAATCATCTCGTGGATCAGGTTCTGTATAGCGAAGTTGTTTTGCTTCCAATACTGCCTTGCTAAATGGAATTCCTTCATCTAACTTTCCAAAAATATATGATAATGAGCCAGACATAATTCCATTAAAACTTGTTAGTTTATCACCAGATTTAAACAAATTCTGCAAAGTATCAATAATTGGTAAACCGGCTCCAACATTAGTTTCATACAAAAATCTACGGTGCATTTTATTAGCTGTGTGACGCAAACTTCTATAAAAATCCATACTCATTGAATTTGCCCTTTTATTAGGAGTTGCAATCGACATACCAGCATTGAGAATATCAATATAACGTTCTGGCAAATCATATGAAGCTGTACAATCAACAAATACAGGATTTAGCGGTTTCTTTTCCTTTACAAAATTTATGATATCATCAACATTTGAAGCTGCAAATTTATATTGTGGATTTTTCATATCATTTCGCCAATCATCCAAGTTCAAACCATCTTCACTTAAATTCATGCCATCAATTGTAGTAATGCACATAACTTTTACATCAACATTCTCTTTCAATAACTTTTCGTGTTGATCTTTTATTTGATCAATCATTGTGCCACCGATAGTTCCAGCTCCAAAAGCGAAAACTTCAATAGTTTGAGCAGTTTTAAAGAAGAATTGATGAACAGCCCTAACAGCAGTGTCACCATATTCATTTTTTATTACACAAGAAATACATCTTTCTGAAGAACCTTGAGCAATTGCTAAAATGTTAATGTCCTGTGACGACAAAGCATTGATAAACTTGCTTGCAACACCTCTGTTTTGAATCATACCGTCTCCAACAACAGAAACAGCTGCACAATCTTTGTGAATTTCAATAGGATTAATTAGATTTTCTCTTATTTCCAAAACGAATTCATTTGTAAGAGCATCTCTAACCTTATCAGATTCGCTATCTTTTACACAAAATGATACTGTGTATTCAGAAGACGATTGAGTAATAAGAAGAACAGAACTTTCTGCAGAAGTAACAGCAGAGAAGATTCTACTAGCCATTCCTGTTCTGCCTCTCATTCCAGTCCCGCTAACGCTAACCATTGATATATGTTTTAAACATGAAATTCCACAAATTGAAGTTTTACTTCTTGACTCATAAGGACCTTTTCCAATTCTTGTTCCACGGCTTGAAGGATTATGACTATTCAAACTCCACGCTTCAATTCCTTTTGATTGCAATGGTGCCAAAGTTTTTGGATGAAGAACTTTTGAACCAAAGAATGATAGTTCCATCGCCTCTTCATAACTCATATCATCTACAAGAATAGCATCCTTTACAACCCTTGGATCTGCAGTAAATACACCATCAACATCTGTCCAGAATTCAACTCTTTTTGCTCCCAAGGATGCACCTAAAATTGCAGCAGAGAAATCAGAGCCATTTCTACCTAAAAGTCCCATTACTGGAGCCACACCTGTTCCTTTTATCCATGAACAAATAAATCCTGGAAAAAGAAGAATTTTTGTTTGACTCTTATTTTCACCATCTCTAAAAGGGCGACATGCATCAGCACATCTTGCATAATCAGCTTCCCCTTCACGCTGACTAGTATTTGTATTAATAAAATTTCTTGAATCAAGTAAAATCACACTTTGTTTTTTTGCAAACAAAACGCCTTCCATTATTGGAGAAGACATCAATTCACCCATACCCATAATTCTGCAATATACAGTTTTTGGACATTCACCAAACGAAACACAACCAGAAAGAAGTTTATCCAATTCTGACAAAGAGTGTTCAATTTGTTCCATAACTTTTGTTGAATTGAAATCTTGTAATTTTGATTTTATATCAACACAGATATCATTATGAATTTTTCTTATATTTTGAACAAAGGTTATTGATGGGGTTCCTGAAATACATAAATCAATTGCTTCTTGCAAAGTATTTGAAATTCCTGCAACTGCAGAAACTACGACACTAAGCCTATCCTCTTTTGCACGATTAATAATAATCTCAGCCGATGAAAGAATACGATCTGCATTCGCCATCGAAGTACCACCAAATTTTAATGTAAGCATACAACAACCTCACTATTGTTCATTGATTTTTTTATTTTATTGAAAATTATTTCCTTTAGCAACTACATTTACTTTTTACACAATCTATGGAAATCAGTTCTAAACCTCTTTTTTGAATCTTTGTTTTTAATCCTTCAGGAACATTTTCGTTTTCAAAAACTACATATCCTTTATTACTTATGTGTTCTGAAATAATTCCACCATAATCATAAATAAGTTTTACTATTTCATAAGCATCATCAACTTTTCGTAAAAATTTTCCATCAATTTCAAACTTTGTTCCATTGAATATATTTTTTTGAACTTGAGGCTTTTTTTTGCCATAAAGCTTTTTTATCTTTTCCAATACTTCTTTTTTATATTTACGCTCTTCTGCCAATTTTATAATCTGTTCGTTTGAAATAAACAAATCTTCATTTTCCTTGATTATTTCTTCACCAGATTTTCCTTTATTCTCTGCTAAATATTTAAGACAGTACATAGTCATTTTTGCGTCGTCTACACTTTTATGAGTTTGCAAATCAGATGTGTCATATTTCATAAATTCAATCCATTCCGAAAGCTTCTTTTTACAACCAAACTCCCGATTAAGCAAATTTTCCAAATCAATTGCTCTAAACTGAATATAAGGAAGTGAATACCTTTCACATGCTGAATTTACAAATCCAATATCATTTCCAACACTAAAACCGGCGATATATCTATCCCCTGTTGTCAATAACTTTTTAATTCCTTTATAGTAACTTGCAAAATTTGGCTTAATTCTAAAATAATCCTTAGAATATGCCAAATGACAACTGTTTTTTGGCGAAAGTAAATACCAATCAAATTCCGTTTCTGGATTAATTATTACATCTTCCGATTCAATAATATTAAATTCACTATCAGTCAATACATAACCAAAAGAACAAATTTTACCAACCCCTTCATAACAGTTGGCACATTCACAATCAAAAAATAAAAATGTTTTGTTATCCATTTTACCACTATATACTTTTTCCAAACAATAATAAATAGTAATCAAAAATACAAAAAAAAATCTGTATACACGTAAATAATTAAATATCTTTTCATAAACCTATTTTTTTGATAGACTGATTGTAAACAATTGTTAGTAAAACACAGGTGGAAATATATGAATAGCCTTCTTGAGGTAAAAAAAATAAATGCAGGAATTGAAGATAAACAGCTTCTTCATGATTTAAATCTTACAATTAATCCCGGTGAAACTCATGTTTTGATGGGTCCGAATGGAGCTGGAAAATCATCCTTGGGAAATACCATTATGGGAAATCCTGTATATAAAGTATCTTCGGGAAATATTCTTTTTAATGGTGAAGACATAACAAACGAAGGAACTGATGTAAGAGCTAAAAAAGGACTGTTCATGTCATTTCAAAATCCAATTGAAATTCCAGGAATTTCGCTTGAAACATTTATAAGAAGCTCATTACAACAAAAAACAGGGGAACATGTAAAACTCTTTCAATTTCAAAAAGAACTAAAAAGTTACATGGAATTACTGAACATGGATGCATCCTACGCCACACGAGATTTGAATGTTGGCTTTTCGGGTGGAGAAAGAAAAAAATCAGAAATATTACAACTATTAATGCTAAAACCTTCACTGGCAATTCTTGATGAAACTGATTCAGGACTTGATGTTGATGCAGTTAGAGTTGTTTCAAAAGGAATTAAAACATATCAGGAACAGCAGAATGGAGCATTATTAATTATAACTCACTCCACAAAAATATTGGAAAGCCTTAAACCAGACTTTACTCATATTCTTGTAAAAGGACACATTGTCAAAACTGGCGACTCCAGTCTGATTTCAGAAATAAATCAAAAAGGATTTGAGGAGTTTCTATAATTAAAATGAAAGAAGAAAAAACATTAATTAATGATATAGACAATTCCATCTACGATTTTAGATATACCGAATCAGAAAAAGATTTTATACGTTTAGAATCAGGTTTAACTGAAGATATCGTAAAAAAGATTTCTGAAGAAAAACAAGATCCAGAATGGATGAGAGATTTCAGATTAAAATGCCTTGATATATACAATACTTTGCGAGAACCAGAATGGGGACCTTCAATTGAAGGTCTAGACATGAAAAATATCGCCACATACGTCCGTCATAAATCAAACATGAAAGGCGACTGGAAAGACGTTCCTGATGAAATAAAAGATACTTTTGAAAAACTTGGAATTCCTGAAGCTGAAAGAAAATCACTTGCTGGAGTTGGGGCTCAATATGATTCTGAACTTGTATATCACAATGTACGTGATGAAGTAGCAAAAGAAGGCGTAATCTATACTGATTTTGAAAGTGCATTAAAAAGTGAAGAATGGGGACCTATTGTAAAAGAGTATTTTATGACATTAGTTCCACCAAAAGACCATAAATTTGCCGCTTTACATGGAGCTGTTTGGTCAGGAGGCTCATTCGTATATGTTCCAAAAGGAGTTAAACTTTCTTTTCCTCTTCAATCCTATTTCAGACTAAATGCGAAAGGTGCCGGACAATTTGAGCACACACTGATTATCGTAGACGAAGGTGCTGATTTACATTTTATTGAAGGTTGCTCGGCACCAAAATATAATGTTGCAAACCTTCATGCTGGTTGTGTTGAATTATTTGTCAAAAAAAATGCTCATCTAAGATATTCAACAATAGAAAATTGGTCCAAAAATATGTACAACCTCAACACAAAACGAGCAAGAGTTGAAGAGAACGCATCAATTGAATGGGTTTCAGGTTCATTTGGTTCTCACGTTTCGTATCTCTACCCAGAAAGCGATTTAGTTGGAAAAAACGCAAAATCAGAATTCACAGGAATAACATTCTCAGGAAAAGGTCAAAACCTTGATACCGGAGCAAAAATGGTTCATCTCGCACCAAACACTTCTAGTGTTATCACAACAAAATCTATTTCAAAAAGTGGCGGTATGAACACATACAGGTCAGCAGTTTATATTGCAAAAAATGCAGTTGGAAGCAAAGCCTCAGTTTCATGTCAATCCTTAATGCTAGACTCACAATCCAGAAGTGATACTATTCCTTCAATGGAAGTTTTTACTGATGAATGCGATATTGGTCATGAAGCTAAAATTGGGCGAATCAGCAATGATTCAATTTTTTACCTTATGTCCAGAGGAATTAGCGAAGACGAAGCAAAAAGCATGATTGTAAGCGGCTTTGCAAACCCAGTTAGTAAAGAACTACCACTTGAATATGCTGTAGAAATGAACAATTTAATTCGTCTTGAAATGAAAGGAACAATGTAATTATTACGTGGAATATATGGAAAAAACAATAACAATAAACAATATGCCAGTTCTAACTTGGAATTGGCTCAAAATGAACAAATCGTCTCTTACAATTGATTTTGACAATTCAAAGTTTATCGACAATCAGCTCATTTTTGAAAATATACCAGAAGGATTTGCCATATCAGACAACACTTCAATTTTTGATAACGCTCTTTCGAAAATAGAAAAAAAACAAACATTCAAAGATTTGTTTCAGCCAGCAATTGGAGAAGAAGCTTCTGAAATTTCTGCCAAATTTTCAAAGAAAGTATTAATTCAAGTTCTATCAAAAACAAAAGAACCATTAATTATTAAATTTGATTCTAAAAAAAATCAATATTTTACGTCAGAAGAATATATTTACGCAACAAAAGACAGCGAATGTACAATTATTTTTGTTTTTGAAAATTTAGCTCCCGATTTCAGCATAATCAATACTAAAATTCTTGCAGAAGAAAATGCCAAAATAAATATTATTAAAATTCAACTTTTATCTGAAGGTTCTATTCAAATCGACGAAACTTCCTTTATTGAACAAAAAGATGCGAACATTTCCTTTACACAGATTGAACTTGGAGGCTCTTCCATATTCACAGGATTGAATACCGCTTTACTTGAGTACAACTCATCATTTACATCAAACTTTGCCTATAATTGTTCAAACAATCAATTGCTAGATATTAACCACCGAGTTGTTCATGTCGGTCAGAAAACATCTTCATCAATGAAAGTAAACGGCTCCTTAAAAGATAACGCTTCAAAAACATACAGAGGTACAATAGATTTTAGAACAGGCTCTTCACTTTCAAAAGGAACTGAAACTGAAGAAACTCTATTATTAGATTCAAAAGTAATAAATAAATCGAATCCTATCATTCTATGTAGCGAAGAAGATATTGAAGGTGACCATGGTGCAACAATTGGAAGATTAAGCAACGAGATTTTATTTTACATGCAAAACCGTGGAATATCAGAGCAAGAAGCTAAAAAAATAATTGCCAAGGCAAAAGTTCAAGCTGTTGTTTCTACAATTCCGTCAGAGCAGATTAGAAATAAAATTAATTCTTATATGGACAAGGTTTTTTAATATGGATAACAATTTTAGAAAAGATTTTCCTTTTTTTTCAAATAACACCAATAAAGATATAGTATATTTTGACAATGCAGCTACAACACAACGTCCAAAATGCGTAATTGATGCAATTGACAATTTCTATCAACTAAATAATGCGAATCCACTTCGAGGGTTGTATGATCTTAGTGTACGAGCAACTGATGAATATGAAAAAGCCCGTTCCATTACCGCTAGTTTTATCAATGCACCTAAAACCGAAGAAATTATCTTTACAAGAAATACTACTGAATCTCTAAATTTAATAGCTTATACTTGGGGTTTTCAAAACATTCAGAAAGACGACGAGATTGTAATTTCTGTAATGGAACATCATTCAAACATTCTTCCATGGCAAATGATTTGCAAAATAAAAGGAGCAAAGTTAATTTTCCTAGAATTTGATAAAGAAACTTATGAGATTCCCGAAAGTGAACTACTTAAAATAAATAACCGAACAAAAATAGTTTCTATTGCACATACAAGTAATGTCATAGGAATTACAAATAACGTAAAACACATTGGAGAAATTGCACACAACAATGGAGCATTATTCATTGTCGATGGAGCACAATCAATTCCTCATATAAAAATCAACATTCAAGACATAAATGCTGATTTTTTTGCATTTAGCGGACATAAAATTTGTGGACCTATGGGTTGTGGAGTTTTATTCGGAAAATATGATATTCTCAACAACATGAACCCTTTCCTCAGAGGTGGGGAAATGATTGAATATGTAACACGCGAAAATGCAACTTGGGCTGAAATTCCACACAAATTTGAAGCTGGTACTGTAAATGCAGCAGGTGCTGTTGGACTTGCAGCAGCATTGGAATATATCAAAAATCATGTCACGTATGATTACATAGAAAAAAAAGATAAAGAATTATCTAAACTGTTAATTGAAAAATTACAGATAATACCTCATGTACACATATATGGTAGTAAAAACACTTCCTTGCACAATGGTATTGTTTCATTCACAATTGATGGTGTACACCCACATGACATAGCAAGCATTTTAGATACTGAAAAAATTGCTATTAGAGCAGGTCACCATTGCGCACAGCCGCTTGGACAATTTCTAAATGTAACATCAACCGCAAGAGCTTCATTATATTTTTATAATACAGAAGAAGAAGTTGAAAGATTTATCAAAAGTGTTTCAAAATTAAGAGAATGGAGCGGATTTAAGGACTAAGATTATGGATACAAAAGAATTATATAGAGAGATTTTAAATGAGCATAACATCAACCCTTCTCACAAAAGCGATATGGATCAGCCAACAATCTGTTTGAATGGCGTCAATCCAAGTTGTGGTGATGATATTACTCTTAAAATAAAAGTTGAAGATAATATTATTAAGGATGCCTGTTTTACAGGAAGCGGATGTGCAATTTCACAAGCATCTGTTGATATGATGATTGATTTAATTATTGGAAAAACAACAGAAGAAGCATCATTTTTAATTAATAATTTTGACAACATGATAAAAGGAAAAGTCACAGAGGAACAACTTGAATCTCTCGATGAAGCAGCATCTTTACAAGATATTTCACATATGCCAGCAAGGGTAAAATGTGCCTTACTAGGCTGGAGAACATTAAAAGACATGCTATCAACATCCAAAAAATAAAAAAAAGCCTTGAACTTCAAATGAAGTGCACCCCAAAAGTTAGACAAAATCTAATTTTTGGAGGTGCATTTTTTATGTCCAAGTATTCAGGAGAGTTAAAACTCAAAGCTGTAAAAGATTATCTAGAATGGAAAGATAGTTATGAATCCATAGCAAAAAAGTATGGAGTAACTGAAACACCACTACGACAATGGGTTGCCCAGTACAAGCAAAACGGAAAAATTACTAAACCGACTCAACAATTCAGTATCGAATTTAAACTAAAAGTGCTAAACTATCAACAAGAGCATAATCTTTCCGACCAGCAATTATCGCTGTGTTTCAATATAACAAACAAAGGAACAATAGCAGCATGGCGGAAGAAATACTTAACAGGCGGGACAGAAGCTCTAGCTCAAAAAAGAGGAAGGCGAAGTAAAGTGCCCAAAAGTAGAATTCCAAAGAAACCTAGAGAGCAATGGACGGAACACGAGGAACTTGAGTATCTTCGGATGGAGAACGACTACCTAAAAAAATTGTATGCTTTAATTCAAGAAAGGGAACAGAACGAAAGAAAAGAAAAGATGAGCAAAGAGCCATCAGAGAATTAAAGCATAATTATACTGTTTCCGATTTGGTTAGTTTTACCACGCTTCCTAGAAGCTCATTTTACTATTCAGAGTCTCATGACAATTCACCTTGTGATAATGATTTACGAATACTTATAAAAGAAATTTATCATGAGAACAAAGGCCGCTATGGCTATAGAAGAATAACTGATGAACTTCATAATCGAGAGTTAAGAGTAAATCATAAAAAAGTACAAAGAATAATGAAAGAAGAAAATATTGTCTGCAAAGTCCGAATTAAAAAATATAAATCATATAAAGGTGAAATTGGGAAAATCGCACCCAACTTACTTGAACGCAATTTTAAAGCTGATAAACCAAACCAAAAATGGGTAACTGATGTAACACAATTTAGCTTGTTTGGACAAAAGTTATATCTTTCACCGATTCTCGATTTATATAACAATGAAATTGTTAGTTACAATGTTTCTTCTTCTCCAAACTTTGCTCAAACCTCAGATATGTTAGAAAAAGCATTCAAAAAGATTTCAGATGGAACAAATTTAATTCTTCATTCGGACCAAGGATGGCAATACCAAATGGCGAATTATCAGAGCAGATTAAAAGAAAAGGGGATTCGCCAAAGTATGTCACGAAAAAGAAATTGTCTTGATAATTCAGTTATGGAAAACTTTTTTGGACTATTAAAATCAGAATTGCTATATTTGCAAACATTTGATTCAGTTGAACAGTTTATTAAAGAATTGATAGAATATATTGATTGGTATAATACAAAACGAATAAAGCGAAAATTAAAAGGACTCAGCCCTGTACAATACAGAACCAAGTCCTTTGTTGCTTAATCAAAGTGTCCAACAAATGGAGTGCACTTCACAAAAACTTCAAGGCTTTTTTGTAGGTTTTAACCTAAAACTTTAGAGATTCTTTCAAGAACCTTTTTTCTATCAAGAGGTTTAATGATATAGCTTTTAGCACCAGTCATTAATGATTTTTTAACAAGTTCTTCCTTTCCTAAAGCACTAACCATTACCACTTTTGCATTTTTATCAAAAGCCATAATTTGCTCAAGAGCTGTTATACCATCCATCTTTGGCATTGTAATATCCATAGTAACCAAATCAACATTTGGACACAACTCTTTATATTTATCAACACCTTCTTTTCCATCAACAGCAGTAGCAACAATTTCATAGCCTTCACTAGTTAAAATTTGACCTAATTGTTTTGCAACAAACATTGAATCGTCTACTACTAAAATTCTGTAAGATGTACCATCATCCTTTCGACCTTCAGGAGGACGATCATTTATTGTAGGATAATCTTGTGTAGTTTTCATTTTTTTCTCCTATAGATAATTACGCTCGTTCTCGTATAGAAACATTTACTTCAATCTTTCCACACTCTGAAAGCAATGGAACTATCAAAGCTTCAACACTATCAGTAGTTCCACCTAAAGCTGCAATTTCCATCTTCTGACCAACAAACAAAGCTGGTGGTGTAAGATCAAATCTAAATCCTAATTCATGTAATTTTGTTACAGCCTGAGCCGTAATCAAATTTGCAAGTTCGCTGATAGTCGCTTTCGCTAAATCATCAAATGCTGGTAATGTTTCTCCATTCATCTTTGAAGCTACATTCAAGGCAGTTTCCATCGTCATATCAAATAAAACTCTACCTTCAACATCACCTGCAAGACCTACCAAAGCCGCAACACCCATAACTGGCATAGCTGTTGATTTTAAATATAAATCACCACGCTTAACTTCCGCTCCTCCAAGTACTTCTTGAAGAATACGAAATGATGTCTCAACAAACGGGTTTATATACTCTACTCGCATGTCTTTCCCCTTTTTTATTCTTTTGTAAATACAACTAGTGTACCTATGTTTTTTTCAACAAAATTAACATTCGACGGCATCATTTCGTTATCACCGATTATAGCAATTGCATTACCCTTCAATTTTTCCATAAAATCGGTAGCGACCGCTTCTTGAGATTTTTCATCTACTAAAGACAAAACATCTCTTGCAAAAATAATATCCACCATTGGAAGTGCATTAGTATTTTTAAAATCATGATATTCAAACATGATGCTATCTTTTATTTCTTGATTAAAAGTATAATCCCCATTTGCCTTTTTTGTCAAATATGGGGCATACCAATCATTCATTAGTTCAGACGGAACATTTAATAAAACAGCATTAGATACATTTATTAAATCAATATCTTGTGCATAAATTCTAATCTTCGCATTTGGATACTTGTTTTTAAGGATACAAGCCAATGAATATGACTCTATACCTGTTCCACAACCTGGATTCCATACGACAATCTGTTTTGCGTTTGTCTCAGGCAATGCTTTCATTACAGAATTAGAATAATCCTCACTCCACCATTTTCCAGAATACTGTGACCAGAATGTCTCCAAATATTCTTTTGCTTCTGCTGTATTTTGAATCTGAAGATTTTGATTTTGTTTTAAAGCTTTCCATTCTACAAATCTCTTTTTCATCCATTCATCATTTACACTTGTTACATTAAAGTTCATAAATGACAAAAGACTTTCTGAAATAAATTTCATAGAAATTGCATCTTCATTTTCGCTTTTATTTTCTTTTTTTACAGATTGAACAGATTTAGCTTTATTCTCTTCTTTAACTAAATTTGAAGTATCAACATTTGAATAAGACATCTGAGCTGTTGTTTCTTGTTCAACAGCTTCTTTTGAAGCAAATATTCTTTCAACATCCAATAAAATATACAATCTGTTATTGCTTTCAACAACACCATTTATATATTTAATATTTATATCTCCAAACAAAGGATGAGGAGGTTGAATAGTACTCTTTTGAACACCTATAACTTTATCAATCTTATCAACAACAATTCCATACTTTTGATCTTCTACATTTAAAATTAAAAGATTCTCTAATTTATTATCAATTCTTTCAGGAACTTCAATATTGAAAAACAATCGCAAGTCTAAAATTGGAATTATCTCTCCACGAAGATTATAAACACCAAGAACAAATGGCAAAGCATTAGGAACATAAGTGAATCTTCCAGCTTTTGCAATTTCTTTAACATTCATAATATCAATAGCATAATCTTTATCAGAAAGAGAAAAAGTAACCATTTTAAAATTAATTAAAGAATTTTCTGTTTTTTGTCTTGCAATTTCTTCAGCATCTTTTACTACTACTTGTACTTCGCCACTATCTTCCATAAGTTCCTCTATTTTTGAGTATATTGTTCTTTCTGCTGAGCAAGCAACTCTTGACGAACACCTAATTCAAGAAGCTGACTAACATCAATAATTAATGATACCGAACCATCACCTAAAATTGAAGCACCTGCAATACCTGGAGAATTTGTAAATTTATCACGTAAAGGTTTTATAACTATATCCTCTTCACCAATAAGTGCATCAACCATAACGCCAATCTTTTTTTCTTGAGTTCCAACAATTACTATATAGCATTCATCAGTCTTATTATTCTCTTTAATATTAAACAGTCGTGAAAGCCTTAAAACACTGATAACTTCATTTCTAACATTCAAAATTTCATAGTTATCAATATGACTAATTTCACTCTTATTAATACATTGACTTTCAATAACATTCGCAATAGGAATTGAATAAACTTCTTTTCCTACTCTTACAAGCAATCCTTGAATAATTGCAAGTGTTAAAGGCAATTTGATAATAAATACAGAACCTTTTCCTTTTTCTGAATTGATTGAAATAGTTCCTTTCAAATTATTAATCATTGTTTTTACAACATCAAGACCTACACCACGTCCAGAAATATTTGATATTTTATCCGCAGTAGAAAATCCTGGTTGCATAACCAATTGATATGCCTCTTGAGGAGTTACAACTTTATCAGGATGAATCAGTCCTTTTTGAATTGCTTTTGCTTTTACTTTATCGACATCAATTCCAGCACCATCATCTTTGATTTCTATTACAATCATGTTGCCTTCATTAGAAGCCTTTAATAAAACAGTTCCTGTCTCATTTTTTCCTTGAGCAATACGAACATCTGGCATTTCAATTCCGTGATCAACAGAATTTCTAACACAATGCATAATTGGATCTAACAAATCTTCTACAACAGATTTATCAAGCTCAGTGTCTTCACCTTCAATTACTAAATTAATCTTTTTATTCAAATCTTTCTGAAGATCTCTTACAACCCTTGGGAATCGGCTGAAAATCTGGTTAATTGGAACCATTCGAATTTTCATTACGCCCTCTTGCAACTCACCTGCAATTGAACCTAAACTTTGGGTATACGAGCGGAATTTTGAATTAGAATTCTTATAATCAGTTTCATATGAATCAAATACAGAAAATAGATTTCCAAACTCTTGAATAACATTTTTCTTTATTTCACTAACAGAAGAACCATTTTTTATTTCTTCCAAATATTCAGGAAGTTGATCAAACAACTTATGTATTCTTTCTTTATATATTGATTCTAGCGACTGAAATTGTGCTAATTGAGTAGTAGTCTGCATTGATAACTGATTGAATGAAGCTTTTATAATAACTGCCTCTGAAACCAAATTTAGCAAATTATCGACTCTTCTTGAATCAACACGAAGAATAGAACCTTGTTGTGCATGAACAGCAGGCGTTTCTTTCTTTTGTTCAACTTTAGTTTCTTTATTAGTATCTAAATTATCTTGTTTTACAGATTGACTTTGTTCTAAAATTACCGACTCAACTTTAGTTTCTTCCTTTTTTACTTCGGGTTTTGATTCGGCTTTCTTTTCGGGAGTTACTTTTTTTGTAACTTCACCAGCAAAGTTTTCATCTGTTATTAAATGTGCATCTGTAACCAATGTTACATCACTCAAAAATGATGCATCTTCCAATTGAGAACCAGTAGCTGTGGTAGCTATATAATAGTAAACCATTTCATAAAACTGATCTTCATACAAAGCATCAAAATCTGGTACTGTTTTCAGAACATTTCCAACAGACTTTAAAGCTGCAAAGACTTGAATACCGCCAACAGAATTCATTGGATTTGTTTCATCAAATTTTACAGCAACGCACCATAGATTCTGGTCAGATTCACAAGTAGTCTTTAAATCTCTATATTCATCTTCATTTATTACAGGGATAGTAAATTCTTGAACTTCAGCCTGTTTTGGAGCTTCTTGTACAATTACAGGAGCAACTTTTTCGACTTTTTTAGGAGCTGATTTCTTTTGTTCACCTTTTGAATCTTTATTTGGAAGATATGAATGTAATTTTTCAATTATATTATCAATATTCTCATCATAAACAGAACCATTCTGTCTAGATTCCAACATTGCTTTAATTACGTCTATTGATGTTAATAATAAATCAACAACGTCTTCATCAACATGTACTCTATTAGATCTAATTTCATCAAGAACATCCTCAACAGAATGTGTAAAGTGAGAAAGTTCCATCATTTCAACTGTTGCAGAACCACCTTTCAGAGTATGCGCAGCACGGAAAATTTCATCAATTGCCTCGTGATTAGAAGGATCGTTTTCTATCACAAGTATGTTACTCTCCAATTGCTCAACTTGTTGTTCAGCTTCAGCGAAGAAGTCTTTTAATAATTCTTCATTATTAGGGTCAAGATAATCGCTCATAACTTATATTATATACCGAAAACAATAGTTTTCAAGCAAAAATAGACTTTTTATTTAGTTTTATAAAAGATTTTTTTTATAGTAGATATAAATTTTTATCACCAAAAACCAATTTTACGCCGATAATAAATGAAGAGTATTGTTTATGGTGGTGTTTCGATGAAAAAATCTTTATATTTTTTTTGTTTTATTATATTTTTTTTAAGTACTAATTTAAATGCATCTACTTTTTTTTCAGGAAATGCAGGTGGAAAATTATTTTTTCAAGCAAATCCAGAAAAAACTTCATTTGAACCAGATTTAACCTTACAAGCTTATTTTGCAGGTCAATTTAACTTTTCAAAAAACATTTGGGGACATTTAGAGTTTTCTATTAACACAGGAAATCTTATTTCATCAAATATATTTCATGAAACAGACTCAAAATTTCAAATAGATGAAATCTCTTTAACTTTCAATTCAAATCACCTTACAAAACAAAATTATTTTTCAGTATTTGCTGGGACTTTTGATCCAATTGGCTCAGATGTTTTTTTACAAAGATATTTTGGAATTGACTCTATTGCTTCAAATTTAACACAAAACTGGTTAGGATTAGGAAATTCTGTTATTTACCCTCTTTTTGGAATGGGTCTTGCAGATGTAATGGTATTTAAAAATAAACCAGTTGCATTGGGAGCTTATCTATATTTTGACCACGAAAATTTTACAAACTTTATTTTTAATGCAGATTTAAGATTTGCTTGTGCATTTAGATATTTAACTTGGGATATTTCTTGTGGATTGGGAATTCCTGTTCAACAACAAAACATCGTAGATTATCCTGATTTAATTATTGCAATTGATAAACTTTATTGGCATGCAGGAACAACATTTTTAGTTGGAAATAAAAATACGCAATCATTATTTATACAAGCTGGTGTTTTCAACGCTTCATTTAAAGGTGGAACAACAGGTCCGATTTTTGACACAGACGATTTTTATATTTTATTTGAACCACGTTTTAAATTTAAGGACACAAATGTAAATTTTTCAGTATTCAATCTTCCTCCGGATACTGTGGACGAGATGATGTTCGTACAGACAACATTAGGATTTAACCTAGATATAAATGTTGCAATTACAAAAACCATAAAACCATTAAAAATCGGAATTAATTTATCTGGAGGATTTGTCGGACAGACAATTTTTAACCTTTCTAATATTGATTCTACTTTCCTATCTTCAATGAATTTTGGAATTTCACCATATTTTACAAAATCAATACTATCTGGCGACTTTCACTTTATGTTGTCTGTAAACTACATGCCTTTAGCACAAAAAGATTGGTACAAAATGTTTGGTGTAGACATCGGATATAAAACTTCTTTCTAAAAACAAACGCCTTAAAAACAGACGAAAAGTTCTATTTTTAAGGCGTATTTTATTACACTACAACACTAAATTCTTAAGCCTTTTACAAGCTTCCCTAACATCTTCATGATGAGCAAAAGAACTTATTCTTATGAAAGATTCACCAGAATGACCAAAACCGCTTCCAGGTGTTGTTACAATGTTACATTTGTCTAATATTTTGTCAAAAACATCCCAGCTTTTTTCTCCGGGAAATTTAATCCACAAATATGGAGATTTTCCAGTATAGTAAACTTCAACATTATGAGTTTTGAAATTATCACCTTCAAAAGTTTCTTTTAAGATTGCAGCATTTTCAAGATAATAATCAATAACTGATTTCATTGAGTCAAGACCTTCTTTTTCTAGACATGCTAATCCACCAGCTTGAGCTATGTTTGAGGCACAATTGAATAAAGTTGTTTGAACTCTAGCCCAATCTTTATTTACACTAGACCCATCAGCAAATTTCAAATCTTTTGGAACAACAGACCATCCAAGCCTTACTCCAGTAAATCCTGCTGGTTTAGAAAAAGAATTCACTTCTATACAACAAGTTTTTGCGCCTTCTATTTCAAATATAGACTTTGGAAGAGAAGAATCTCTTATAAATTCAGAATACGCAGCATCAAAAATTATTATACAACCGTTTTTGTTTGCAAAATCAACTAAACTCTTCAATTGTTCTTTTGTCGAAGCAAAACCTGTAGGATTATTTGGAGAACAAAAATAAATAAGCGAATTTTTCTTTACTGTTGATAAATCTGGGAAAAAATTATTTTCAGCAGTACAAGGCATATATGTAATATTTTTATAACCGTTTGGACTATTTTTTCCTGTAGCTCCAATTATTACAGAACCATCAACATAAACTGGATAGGAAGGATCTTGAACTGCAATATTCACTTTTCTGCCAAATAAGATTTGAAGTCTTGAAATATCACATTTTGCACCATCAGCAACAAAAACTTCATCACCATCAACTACACCTTTATAAAAAATCTCAGCAATTTTTCTTCGCAAAACAGGATTTCCGCAATCGTCGCCATAACCAGAATAACCTTCTTTTGTTGATAATTTTATGGCATAATCAGACATCGCCTTAGAAATAAATTCCGGTAGTGGTTCTGTTGTATTACCAATTCCTAAGCTGATAATTTTTGCTTCTGGATGAGAAGCAACATATTCTTTTCGTCTTTTTGAAACTTCAGGAAAAAGATATCCTGCTGTTAATTTTGAAAAACCTTCATTTCTTTTTAACATTTTTATTTTTCTCCATATTAAAGATGACTGATTACAAATCAATTGACTCTACCATATTTCAAATAATTTGAAAATATAAAATCAAAACTAATTAATGATATGTTATTACCTCCATTTGAACTTGCTTTTTGTAACTTTTGATATTATTTTAAAGTTATACTTATGGTACTTAAAAATGATAAACGAAATTAACAATGAACAATATGACTCCGAAAATCTTTTAGAAGATATCGAAAACGAAACTATACCTAGTGCACCTGCACTGCCTCAAGTATTATCTGCAGGAATTACAAATACAGATGAATTTTACAAAATGGCTTTTCAATTTCAAAAGATTATGATGATTTATGAAAGTGCTATAAAACAAATAGAAACAAAACTTGATATTTTAAATAAAGAAAGTAAAGTCAGCAGAAAAAGAAATCCTATAGAAACTGTAAAAACAAGAATAAAAACTCCAGACAGTATTGCAACTAAACTTGAAAAAAAACATTTGCCAGTTACATTCGACTCAATGATGAATAATTTAAATGACATAGCGGGAGTTCGAGTCATCTGTCCTTATATTTCTGATATTTACACTGTTAGAGATATGCTTTTAAAACAGCAAGATATAACATTAATTGAAGAAAATGATTATATTAGCGAGCCAAAAGAAAGTGGATACAGAAGTCTCCATATTGTAATTGAGATTCCAGTCTATTTATCAAAAACATCACATAATGCAAGAGTTGAAATTCAATTAAGAACAATTGCTATGGATTTTTGGGCTAGCCTTGAACATGAATTGAGATATAAAACCTCAGCAAAAGTTCCAGACAGTGTTAGACGAGAACTATACAGAGTTGCAGAAACAATAGCCATGACAGATAAAGAAAAGGAAGAAATTGCTTTGGAACTACAAGCGTTAGACTGATTCGTTTATCTCAGAGTATCACTTCGTAACCTTCGCCTTTTATAGCATTTATAATCTCATCATTATCTACATTTTTTTCCATATTTACTTTAACAATGCCATTTGTATGATTTGCAGAAACAGATTTTACACCGTTTATCGTCATAATTGCACTTTTTACATGATTTTCACAATGTTCACACATCATACCTTTTGTTTTGAAAGTTTTTTCCATAATAATATCCTCACCAAATATATTTTTCTTATCTACTTTCATAAAATTTAACATCAAAGCGTTTGATACAACACAAAAACTTGACAAACTCATTGCAGCCGCTGCAATCATTGGATTAAGCTTCCAACCAAACAGATTTATAAATAAACCTGCTGCCAAAGGAATTCCTAATGCATTATAAAAGAATGCAAAGAATAAGTTTTTCTTTATATTTATCAGAATTTTCCGGCTCATTTTTATTGAATTAACAACACCAACCAAAGAATTATTCAAAATAACAATATTTGCAGAATCGATTGCAATATCAGAACCATTTCCAACCGCAATACCAATATCAGCACTAACTAATGCAGGTGCATCATTAATTCCGTCTCCTACCATAGCCACAATTTTCTTTTGTGATTTTTTTATATCTTCTATTGTTTTTACTTTTAATAACGGATTATAGTGAGCCCTTTTGTCAATACAGTTTTTTATAAAAGTTCAGTGGATTTCCTTCTTTTTTTTAAGCTGATAACATATCAACTTGGTCATTTCTATTTGTAAACACCCCATAATACATTTCATCCGGGGTTGCATACT
>JAAZCS010000312.1 GCA_012513125.1 Treponema sp.
ATAAATTAAAGCTTTCTCCAGCATCTCTCTAAAAAATAATAAGTCATGCAAATTCTTCGATAATTCTTGGAAAAACTCTTCTGCGTCAGGATTACTATATGAGGGCAAAAATTCTTTTAATGAACTAATAGGAATATTAATAAAAATCTTAGTATAATTTTTTTCATTATCATCTTTGCTAAGACAAAATACATAATAGGCATATACTCCATCGTTGTTTAAAACTCCTAAAGCTTTCTCTACATGATTTGCTAAATTTTTTCTCTTGGTTTTATTTTCTTGATTTTTTATATTTTCATATATTTTATATCCTAATCCATTTAGCCTAGAATCAAGATTTTTTTCTGTTGTCATCTTTTTCACCTCATTCAGTTTTTATTTTCATTAACATGGTTTTCTTTTATGTTGTCTCCTTTATTCCCATTATTTTTATTATTTTCGTTACCTATAAAAACTCTCATACGACCAAAACCTCTAGTTGTCATTCCACCAATTCCAAAACTTTCGTAATATTTTGAAGCATCTTTTAATGCATTCTCTACATCCCCATCATTAGGCAGATTATTTGACAATGGACGGCTCTGCAACCTTATTTCTCCGTAGAATACAGTACCTCTGGGTATCGCTTCTGAAGTAAACAGTGCCCCTTCCTGGGCAGCACCTGTAAGAGGGTCTATGGAAACAGAAGTTCTTACTTCAAGATTTGAATTAATTATATGGGATATTAAACTGTCAGGCACTATTACTACATTACCTTTTATATATTTTTTTAAATCCTCGTCAATGCTATCTAATGAAAATAAATCGCTATTCTCAGCCCTACAAGGTAAATTAATCCATCCAAGGTTTATCATATTAATTTTATGATTTTCCTTTTTTTCATTATCTATTAAAATAACAACTTCATCGTTATTCGGTAAACACTTATCATTTAGCTTTATTCCGGTAAACTTCAAAATCTGCGGTGATGTAACCCATTTAACTCCAAACCGGGTGTACACTGGAAAGAATAGTATGTTAAGATCGGAGAAAAAAGCAATGCCCTGCTGTGCCAACGCTCTCTTGTTTTTGGAATAACCAAAAGTTTTACAAACAATACAATGGCCACAATGTCCCTGTTTATCTGCTTTATTTTCTTCAATTTCCGGAAGGTTATCATAATATTCATTAGGATTTTCATCCTGACCGGCACATTTCATTAATGCATATTTATTTCCTTCATATTTCATCCAACCTGGTGAATCTTTGCCTGAGTTCAACAATTCATATGCTTCCTCTATTTCTTTCCTTCTTTTTAAATCTTTCTTATACTCATCCTTAAAAGCTGACTGAAGTTCCAATGCCATGTAAAATCTCATGGTTCCGGCAATGCTTGAACCAGGTATTTTGGGAATTCTGGTACTCGGATCCCTTACTATTGTGTTATCAACTCTTCCAATTGTATATCCACCGGTTCCGATATATATCGGATCTGAAGCAATAGCACAGACCTTTAAATTTTTCATACACATATTCCCCCTTAGAGTTTTTTTAGTACTTTATGCCAAAATTCATACATATCTATAAACATAATTAAATTCTTTTTAAACTCTTCTGGTTGCATACTTACAAACTGCTTCCAGTTTTCTTGTCCAAAAATCTTCGACAATTCATCTAAATTGTTTTTATTGTTTTTCAAGTTTAGTATGTTTATAAAAGAAGAAACGGTAAATTTCTTGATTTCCTCACAATCATCGCCCCAATCTTCCAATTTTGAATATATAAGGCTTATAATGTTTTGTAGTTTTGTTTTATAGTTTTCTTTATTAAAATATTCAAAAAACTTAGCAAACAAATCCCATTCTCTCCAAGTATATGGTCTATTCTTTTTCACTGTCACTCTTTTTCCGTCTTTTCCATAAAACATATCATTTCGTCTTGTATTTACATCTAAGAATTCGAAATCAAATGTATTAGGATATATGTAAAACATTTTATTTTTTTCATTACTATCCGGTTTATCAATCCAAACAGCTTCTTTTTTATCGGGATTTATAAAAATTTTATATCTGCCTGAAGCACTTCCGTCTGAATTATTTTTAACTTCATAGAGAGAATACACATCCTCCAAAGGTTCTGACTTTTCATGAGGAATTTCATTACTAATTCCCATTTTTCTAAGAACATTGAGTTCTACTGCACTTATCTCCGTTTTAATTTCATTAAGCTCACAAATATCCCTTTTTATATTTTCCAGTGCTTTAAGTCCTACATATAAAGGCTTTTTATAGTCCTGAACTATTATTCCTATGTGTAAGGGTAATTTGCCTATAACATATTTAAAATGCTGATTATACTTGTCTATAACTGTTTTTATTACTTGAGGGATACATTCGGCAGGCACAGCAAATTGCCACATTGTTGGAGTTGGATGAGTTATAGATATATATGGAAGATAATTTTTATATTTTGCATTTTCCTTTCTTAGTTTAATTACTTCATTTTCTCCATCACGATTATCTCTTTTTTGAATTGGTTCAATCTCAATTTCGTCTCTTAGCCAATCAAAATTATTTGATTTTATTTCTTCAAATATTTTTTCCTTCCCGTCGTTTTTACCCTTGTTTTCAGAATTTGTTTTTCCAATTACATCTATTGCTTTTTCAATAGATGATATGAGGTATACATTTCCACATCCATCGCTCACAAACTCAATACCTTTATATTCATATTCTTTGTTTATTTGATAATCTTTTAAATTATCTACATGCCATACAATTCTTTTATTTCTCCAATTATTTTTGTTGTTAAAATCTTTAGATATAAAATTTACCTCATCCCCTTGTATCTCTTCAAAAAATTCTTTCGTTGTTTCGGATATTCTTCTTAATCTCGCAGGAGACGGATTCTTTCTTGTAAGATACTGTAAAAGCAGTCGGGATAAAAAATCTATATTTTCATTGTTAAGCTTATGCCACTCAATTTTCCTGTTATCAA
>JAAZCS010000313.1 GCA_012513125.1 Treponema sp.
CCTTCTGACTGCAATTGCACATATGCACTTTCAACTGTAACAATACTAATTCCCAAATTTGCAGCAAAAGCACGTTTTGAAGGTAATTTATCACCACTTTTAAGCTTATTATTCGTAATATCATTTTTTATACACTCATACAGATAAATATATATTTTTTTATTTCCTATTGAATCAAAAGAATATGTCAACATAAATCATTCCTGACCTTATTATAAAATATCTTTTTGAATATTTCTATAATGTCACATTCACATTATGCTCCAATTATCAACAAAATGATAGGAGTCAATATGAAAGAAGAACAATTCAAATTAAACAGAGAATTAGCACAAATGTTAAAAGGTGGAGTAATAATGGACGTTACAACACCTGAACAAGCTAAAATTGCCGAAAAAAGCGGTGCGTGTGCAGTAATGGCACTGGAACGAATTCCTGCCGACATAAGAGCAGCAGGCGGAGTTTCCAGAATGAGCGACCCAAAGATGATAAAAGGTATACAAGATGCAGTTTCTATTCCAGTAATGGCAAAATGTAGAATTGGACACTTTGTTGAAGCCCAAATTCTTCAGGCAATTGAAATAGATTATATTGATGAAAGTGAAGTTCTCTCACCTAGCGACAACGTTTATCATATCAATAAACGAGAATTTTCAGCTCCATTTGTTTGTGGCGCAAAAGATTTAGGTGAAGCATTAAGAAGAATAAATGAAGGCGCTTCAATGATTAGAACAAAAGGAGAGCCGGGAACTGGTGATATCATTCAAGCTGTTACACATATGCGAAAAATGAACAGTGAAATTGCAATAATCACATCATTAAGAGAAGATGAACTTTTTGAAGAGGCAAAACGTCTTGCAGTTCCTTATGAATTGGTAAAATCTGTTCATGATAATAAACGTCTTCCTGTTGTGAACTTTGCTGCAGGTGGCGTTGCAACTCCAGCTGACGCGGCATTGATGATGCAACTTGGTGCAGAAGGTGTTTTCGTCGGTTCAGGAATATTCAAATCTGGAAATCCTGAAAAAAGAGCATCAGCAATTGTTCAAGCTGTAACTAATTACACCAACGCCAAATTAATTGCTTCTATTTCCGAAGATTTAGGCGAAGCAATGGTTGGAATCAACGAAAGCGAAATTGCACTTTTGATGGCAGAAAGAGGAAAATAATATGAAAATTGGAATCCTTGCTTTACAAGGTGCATTTCTTGAACATGAAAAAATGCTTGAAACACTAAATACTAATTTTTTTGAAATACGAAATAAGACAGATGCCGAAAAAGATTTTGATGGATTAATTTTGCCCGGAGGCGAAAGCACTGTTCAGCGAAAACTTTTATTTGATTTAAATATTTTTTCAGTTTTAAAAGAGAAAATCGACAAAAATATTCCTGTTCTTGCAACTTGTGCAGGATTGATACTCCTTTCACAAAAAATATCAAACGATTCTAACATTACTTTTGGAACGTTACCAATTGAAGTTAAACGAAATGCGTATGGAAGACAACCAGGAAGTTTTCATTTTGAAGGAAATGTAAAAAATATTGGAAATTTTCCAATGGAATTTATTCGAGCTCCAATAATACAAAGCGTTTTTGACAAAACAGAAGTATTATCAGAAACAAAAGGAATAATTAGTGGGGTAAAATACAAAAATCAACTTGGTTTTACATTTCACCCTGAACTAACAGACAATAATTCAATACACAAATACTTTTTGTCATTAGTATAAGCTTACAGAATCTTGATTAAGCCTTTTAATGAGTCACAAAGATTCCACAACAAAGGCTTAATCTCTTCCGTAGGTTGCATTCGGTCTGGTATCATAACTGTACGTAAACCAGCATTATAGGCACTTTTTATTCCGTTTGGGCTGTCTTCAATTGCAATACACTCATCAACAGAAAGCTGCAACGAAGAACAAGACATCTGATATATTTCAGGATTAGGTTTGCTGTGTATCACCATATCACCAGTTGTAAGTGTCTCAAAATAATCAAGAACTCCAACTCTATTCAACTGTCGTCTTACAGTATCACCCTTTGTGGATGATGCTAAAGCAATTCTATATTTTGGCTTTAAATAATCCAATGTTTCTTTTACGTATGGCAGAAGAGGTATTCCTGATGTATTTTCAACTTCATGAAATTTTTCAATTGATTTATTAGTAAATAATTCGGAATCGAAATCGTCACCATATATTCTTTTCAAAATGATTTTTGTGTCACTTATATTTCGACCTCTACATTCATTTATTCCAAGAGATATATTTGAAATATTCATTTCTTTTGCAATTTCAGCCCATATTTTATCGCAAAGCGATTCTGAATCTAAAATCACACCATCCATATCAAAAATGATTGCCTTTATATCTTTCATAATTAGTCTGAGTTTTTTGCTAGATATTTCTGCAAGATTTCTGTAGCCTGTTTCGGATTTGCTTTTCCTTTAGAAAGCTTCATAACTTGACCCATTAGCCAACCCAAAACATTAGTTTTTCCGTTTTTATAATCCTGAACAGCGTTGTCGTTATTTTTCAGAACATCTTGAACTATTTTATCAATTTCACATTCATCATCAACAACTTCAAAACCTTTTTCCTTTATAATAACAGAAGGCATTTTTGAAGTTTTCATCATTTCTTCAAAAACTTCTTTTCCCTGCTTACTTGTTATTTTATTAGCATCCAAAAGATTAGCTAAATCAGAAATATGTTCAGGTGTAATATTAACATCAGCAATAGTCTGCTTTTTTTCATTCATAACAGCCAATAATTCTGACAAAATTAGATTTGCAACTCGTTTTGGGCTATTTGAATTTTTTGCAGCCTCTTCAAACCACAACGCAAATTCTCTTGTAGAAGTAAGTGTTTCCACGTCAAAATCAGAAAGTGCATACTCTTTTTTTAAGCGTGTTCTTTTTGCTTCAGGAAGTTCACCAACTTTACTCTTTGCATTTTCAATAAATTCTTCGCTTACACTAAAAGGCTTAATATCAGGTTCAACTACAAATCTATAATCAACAAAAGAATTTTTTGTACGCATTATATTTGTAACTGATTTTTCTTCATCCCAGTTCATTGTGTTTTTATAACCAGGATTAAATTCTTGTCTATTTACCTTAAATTCTTCAAGTTGTCGTTTTGCCTCATATGTACAAGCATCTTTAATTGAGCGGAATGAGTTCAAGTTTTTAATTTCTGAAATAGGAGTATGATATAATTTTCCATCTTCCCAAACATTCAAGTTGATATTTGCATCGCATCTCATGTTTCCTTCTTCAAGATTACCATTTGTTACTTTTACATAGCGAAGAATTTCTTGAACAGTCTGCATAAATAAAGCTGCCTCATCAGGTGAAGTCATATCTGGTTTAGTTACAATTTCAATTAATGGTGTTCCGCAACGGTTATAGTCAATATAAGAATGTGAACCTTGCAAGTGCAAAGATTTTCCAACATCTTCTTCCAAGTGAATTCTTTCTATTCTAATTCTTCTATACTTATTATCAATTACACAATTCTTACCAACAAAATTTTCTGGTCTAAACATACTTCCACCAGGTCGTTCATTTTCTTGATAATGGATAAATGGCAAATCAACATAGCCATCAGTGCATAAAGGCAAATCGTATTGAGTAATTTGATAACCTTTAGCCAAATCAGGATAAAAATAATGCTTTCTATCAAATTTTGTAAATCTAGCTATGTTACAATTTAAGGCCTGCCCAGCTACAGCTCCAAGCTCAACATAACCTTTACTTACTCGAGGCATTGCTCCAGGAAGACCTAAACATACTGGACAAACACGAGTATCAGGCATTCCCCCATATTTATTCTCACAGGCACAAAAAGCCTTAGTTTTAGTCAAAAGCTAAGTATGAATTTCGCATCCAATAACAATTTCCCACTTATCAATCATAGCAATTCCTCTTAAATGAATATTCAATTATAGCAAAAAAAACCTCATGACTCAATATAGCCACAAAATAAGAATTTTTTTCTACAAAATTGATAAATACCTATCTCCTGTATCAGGCAATAATACAACAATATTTTTTTCAGAATACTCTTATTTCTTTGCAAGATTTATCGCAGCACACAAGGCGGCTCCACTTGAAATACCAACAAGAATTCCTTCTTTTCGGGCTAAAGTTTTTACCATTTCAGGCGCTTCTTCGTTTCCAACAGTAAGAATTTCATCCAAAACAGATTTATCTAACACTTTTGGAATAAAATTCGCACCTATTCCTTGCAACTTATGAGGACCAGCTTTTCCTTTTGTTAATAATGGAGATGTTTCTGGCTCTACTCCAATTATTTTTACATCTTTATTCTTACTTTTTAAAAAACGACCTGTTCCAGTTATTGTTCCGCCAGTTCCAATTCCAGCCACAAAAGCATCAACTTTTCCATCCATATCATTCCAAATTTCAGGACCAGTTGTTTTTTCATGAGCGTCGGCATTAACAGGATTATCAAATTGAGATGGAATATATGAATGTTCATATTTTTTCGAAAGTTCCTCGGCTTTTTCCACTGCACCGGCCATTCCTTTTGAACCTTCAGTCAGAATAATTTCAGCCCCATATAACTTTAAAAGTTTAATTCTTTCTTCACTCATTGTATCAGGCATAGTTAAAATCACCTTGATTCCATAACTTGCAGCAATTGCAGCAAGACCTATTCCAGTATTTCCACTTGTTGGCTCAATAATGACTGAATCTTTGCTTAATTTCCCAGTTTTAAGTGCATCATCTATCATAGCTTTGCCAATTCTATCTTTTGCACTACCAGCCGGATTCAAATATTCAAGCTTTGCAAAAATATTTCCTTTTAATCCAAATAATTTTTTTATATTTTTTAATTCCAATAATGGTGTATTTCCAACCAATTCAGCTATACAATTTGCACTCTTCATTTTTAACTTCTCCATTCATTATATTTATCACATTCTAGTATTTTCTTTGCATTTTCTACTCTTTCCAAAGTTGGCGACTGAGTATCCTGTAAGACATAATCCAAACCCAAATCTTTATATTTCACTGCACCTAATCCATGATAAGGCAAAACTTCAACTCTTTTTACATTATGCAGCGTTCGGATAAAATCTCTTGTTTGAATTAAATATTCATCATTATCGGTAATGCCAGGAACAAGAACATGCCTAATCCAAATCGGTTTTTTAATTTCATCAAGATATTTGAACATCTCAATAATGTTTTTTCCAGTATGACCAGTCAATTTTATATGTTCATCTTCATTTATATGTTTTATATCCATCAACAAGATATCAGTTAATTGCATTAATTTTTGGAATTTTTTGAACCACTCACCTTCTTTTGTAAAAGGACCACCTGCTGTATCAATACAAGTATTTATTCCCAAATTCTTTGCTTTTTGAAACAATTCAATTAGAAAATCTATTTGAACCAAAGGCTCGCCACCACTTACTGTAATTCCACCTTTTGCACTCCAATACGATTTACAAGCAATAGCCTCACTTATTAAATCATCAGCACTATACAATTTGCCTTTAGTCATATCCCACGTATCAGGATTGTGGCAATATTTACAACGAAGCGGACACCCAGCTAAAAAAATAATAAATCTAACACCAGGTCCGTCTACTGAACCAAAAGATTCTAATTGATGAACATATCCTTGCATATATTTTCCTTAAACAAAAAAGCCGTTACGTATAAGTAACGGCTTTAAGAATTTCAGCCCAAAAGCTTACAATTCTGTAAATTTTTTATCAGCTATTACAAACTTGCATGACAAGTACGAGCAATAACATCATCCTGCTGTTCTTTTGTAAGATTGATGAATCTAACTGCATAACCAGAAACACGAACTGTAAAGTTTGCATATTCAGGTTTTTCAGGATGAGCCTGACAATCCTTCAATTTTTCAACACCGAATACGTTTACATTCAAGTGGTGAGAACCTTGATCAAAATATCCATCAAGAACATTTACAAGATTATCAATTCTTTCGTTTTCATCATGTCCCAAAGCACCAGGATTGATTGTTTGTGTATTAGAAATACCATCCAATGCATATTCATAAGGAACTTTTGCAACAGAGTTCAATGATTTAACAAGACCTTTTGTTTCTGCACCGTAAGAAGGGTTAGCTCCAGGTGAGAATGGCTCGTGTGCTTTTCTTCCATCAGGTAATGCACCAGTAGCTTTTCCGTAAACAACGTTTGAAGTAATTGTAAGGATAGAAGTTGAAGGTTCTGCATTACGATATGTAGGATATTTTCTGATTTTAGCCATAAATGTTTTCAATAACCATACTGCAATTTCATCAGCTCTATCATCATCTTGACCATAGCGTGGGAAATCACCAGTAATTTCAAAGTCACTTGAGAGACCTTTTTCATCACGGATAACTTTTACTTTTGCATATTTAATTGCAGAAAGAGAATCAACTACATGTGAGAATCCTGCGATTCCTGTTGCAAATGTACGACGAACATCAGTATCAATAATAGCCAATTCAGCTGCTTCATAGTAATATTTATCATGCATATAATGAATTGCATTTAAAGTATTTACGTACAAATCTGCAAGCCATTCAAGCATTACATCATATTTACGCATAACTTCATTGTAATCAAGATATTCTGAAGTTATTGGCTGAAGTTCTGGTCCAACCTGTGCATATGGAGTAAGTCCAGCTGCTTCATCTTTTCCGCCATTGATAGCATAAAGTAAAGCTTTAGCTAAGTTAGCACGTGCACCAAAGAATTGCATTTCTTTTCCAGTTTGAGTTGCAGATACACAACAACAAATTGAATAATCATCACCCCAAATTGGACGCATAATATCATCGTTTTCATACTGAATTGATGAAGTATCAATAGAGATTTTTGCAGAATATTTTCTGAAATTAGCAGGAAGTCTCTTTGAATAAAGTACAGTCATATTTGGCTCTGGAGATGGACCCATGTTTTCTAGAGTATGCAAGAAACGGAAATCATTCTTTGTTACCATAGAACGTCCATCCTGACCTAATCCACCAACTTCCAAAGTAGCCCAAATTGGATCACCTGAGAATAATTGATTGTATGATTCAATACGTGCAAAACGAACCATACGGAATTTCATAACCATATGATCAACTAATTCCTGAGCTTTATCTTCAGAAAGAAGTCCTTTTTTGATATCACGTTCAATATAAATGTCTAGGAATGTAGAAATACGACCAACAGACATTGCAGCACCGTTTTGTGTTTTGATTGCAGCCAAATATCCAAAATAAAGCCATTGGAAAGCTTCTTTTGCAGTGTTAGCTGGTTTTGAAATATCATAACCATAAAGTGCAGCCATAGCTTTAATGCCTTTAAGAGCTTTAATCTGTTCAGAAATTTCTTCACGAAGACGAATAACTTCTTCAGTCATTGAACCATTACCACAATTAAGGTTATCTTCTTCTTTCATTGCGATTAAGTAATCAATACCATAAAGAGCTATACGACGATAATCTCCAACAATACGACCTCTTCCATAAGTATCAGGCAATCCAGTCAAAATATGAGCTTTACGAGCAGCACGAATTTCTGGTGTGTAAACTTCAAATACAGCGTCAGAGTGTGTTTTGTGGTATTCTGAAAAAACCTTATGAAGATTTTTATCTGATTCGTAACCATACATCTGAGTTGACTGTTCAGCCATTTTAATTCCGCCATAAGGCATGAAAGCACGTTTCAAAGGTTTATCAGTCTGAAGACCTACAACCTGTTCCAAATCTTTTCCATTTTTGCAGATGTATCCAGCTGGATGTGATGTAAGACCAGTAACAATTTCTGTATCCATATCAAGAACACCAGTACGTTCTTTTCCATCTAGTCCAACACACTTTTTATTATGTTCATCTTTCTGTAATTTCTGAAGTTCATCAAATAAAGTTTTAGTAGCACTAGTAGGACCACTTAAAAAAGATTCATCACCATCGTACTCTTTGTAATTGCTCTGAACAAAGTCGCGAACATTAATTTCGCTCGTCCACAAACCTTTAGGGTTAAATCCTTCCCATTCAGTTTTCATTTCCATTTTAAACCTCGAAAATTTAATATATTTATAACAATTCTCTATAAATGCCGTCAGTAAATAAACTTTCTATGAGCTATCTACCAACAACCCGAACAGATAATAATACAAAAAATGTATACTTTCAAGTTAATAACCTGTTATTCTAATTATTAACTCTTTACACTTTTGTAATCTTTACACTTTTATAATATATATAATCATTTCGTAAGTCAAGTTTTTTCATCTTTGTTATCTAAAACAGAATGACAAACCTGCCTTAACCCATTCTTGACCACCAAATTCAACATTTAAACCAAAATTTTTTGCAAATAACCAATTAAAACCAACAACAGGATATAATTCAAAATCCCAATTTGACTTATTGAACTTTGCGTAAACAATGTCATAAGTTTGATATAAATATTGAACACCAAACTTTACGCCGGCATAAATGTCCAGCGATTCTGCAGGAAGATGAAAATGATATTTCATTGTTGTTCCAACTGATGCTGTATTATTGATTTTTGCATATCCAAAAACATTACCTAATCGAAGTCCATAATTTAACTCTGTAAACTGCGACATTCCAAAACCAGCATATCCACCAAAAGAAAAAGGCAATTTCCAGATTTGTGACATAACATCAAAACTAGCTTCTGAATATGGGAATAACCAATCCAATCTAGAAATGGTAAGAGCTTGTTTTTTAAACATATTTGCGTGCAATCCTGCATCTGCATTTATTATCACATCACCAGTTTTTAAATCTGCTGCATAAGTGCACCAAACATCTGACCACTTATAGTCTTTTGCAAACAAATTTGTTGAAAACAAAGCCAAAACTGCCAAAAAAATGACACTAAATTTCTTATTCATATAAATCTCCATCACTATGGGAAAATTACATCAAACGAAACTTAATGTCAATAAACAGTATTATATAACAGTTATCTATAATTATTTGTCAAAAAAATATCTTTCCTTGTCTTTTACTATCTCTACATTTGGAAATCCATTTTTAATCAAATGTTCCTTAAAGAATGCTTGTGGTTCTTTTTCACCATGCACCAAAAAGATTTTCTTTAAACGAGATGTATTTATTTCTTTTAACCAAGAAGTCATTTCACTATAATCAGCATGTGCAGAAAAAGCGTTCAATTGTTCTATCTTTGCGTTAACTTTATACACATCACCCAAAATTCGAACTTCACTTTCACCTTCTTTTATTCGCCTACCCAACGTGTTTTCCGCCATGTAGCCAACAATTAAAATTGTATTTTTAGGATCTGAAATATTATTTGCAAGATGATATAAAACTCTTCCAGCTTCACACATTCCATCTGCACTAATAATAATCATCGGCCCTTCTTTTTTATTCAATTTTTTTGATTCTTCAACACTTGTTGTATAAGTAAGCGAACTAAAACCGAAAGGATTTTTATGATGCTTCAAAAACGCCTCATTCACTTCTTCATCGTAGCACTCTGGATGAACCATAAAAATACTTGTTGCATTTGTCGCCATTGGTGAATCTACATAAATTGGAATTTTTGGAATTTTTTGCTTGTCCATCAATAAATGCAAAGCAAAAACTAACTCTTGAGCTCTTTCAATTGCAAATGAAGGAATAATGACTTTTCCTTTTTTAGCTACCGCTTCACGAACAATCCGCTCTAACTCTTTCATGGCAAAATCATGTTGTTCATGAAGTTTATTACCATATGTGGATTCAAGATAAATATAATCAGGAGCAGGAAAATCAACTGCAGGATCTCTAACAATCGGCTTTCCTTTTCGTCCTATATCACCTGTATATAAAATTCGTAATTCTTCATCAGGATTCTGCTTATTTGGATTAACCGTAATATTTGCAAAAGATGATACCAAAATATGTCCAGCATCAAGAAATTCCAATTGAACATTTGGAGCGAGCAACATCTTTCTGTTATATGATAATGATACAATTTGATTTGCAGTCGCTACACAATCTTTTTCGTCATACAATGGTTTCCATGTAAATGCCCCACCTTTTTTAGAAGCCCGTTTTGCCAAAAATTCTGCATCCCGCGCTTGAATTCTTGCACTATCCATCATGATAATATTCACAAGATCTCTTGTTGCTGGCGTTGCATAAATATTTCCCTCATATCCTTTTTTCGTCAACACAGGCAGAAGACCACAATGATCCAAATGTCCATGTGTTACAATTACTGAATCTAAATGTGATAAATCTATATTAAATTGTCTGTTTTTTTCATCGGATTCACGTCTCTTTCCTTGGAATGATCCACAGTCAATCATTATCTCTCTTCCATCAATGTCTAAAATATGTTTTGAACCAGTAACTTCTTCACAAGCACCCAACGAGTATCCAGAAACCTTCAATTATTACTCCTTATGGAAAGCGAGGCGATATTGCACAAAACTTTTCATAATAAAAATTATAGAGTAGCTTTTTACTTTTCACAAATTTTTTTATCTGTTTTAATTTTTTTTAATCTCACGTTTTCCCATATGTTGAAATTTTATTGAATTAGTTTATAATTAATTCACTTCATAGTTTTTTTTAGAGTGTATTTTTGAATTTGACTTCAAATTCTTATAAAGAGGTTTTTTTTGTATTCACGTCAATTGCTTCCTCCCCCAGAACATATTATTCAAGACGGAAAAGCTAAATTTGGATCATATATAGGTGTTTCACCAAAAATTGATATACGAGGAATGAAAGCTCCATATGCAGGCATTCCACTTCCTTCTTTTCTTTCCAATCTCAGAATAAAAAGCAGACTTGTTTATACTTTCTCTTTGGATAATTTTATAGGAATAACAGAATTTTTTGATTTTAAAGTTTTTGCTTTGGCAGAAGTGACACTTTGGAATACAGATAAAAAAATTTGTGAAA
>JAAZCS010000314.1 GCA_012513125.1 Treponema sp.
AAGAAAAGATTGCTTTTGAAGAAGAAAATCAAGATTCATTTTGCAAAGGAAAACAGATTGTTCTTTTGCCAACAGGGGCTGGAAAATCTCTTTGTTTTCAAATACCAGCTCTTCTTCTTGATGGACCAACACTAGTTATCTATCCCTTATTAGCACTTATGTCAGACCAGAAGCGACGAATGGATGAAGGAAATTTATGTTCAGTTATTTTTAAAGGCGGAATGACCAAAAACGAACAAGAAGAAAATTTTAAGAAAATAAAAAATAAAACAAACATAATTCTTGCAAATCCTGAGATATTACAAAATGAAGAATTATTAAATCGGCTTGCTTCTTGCAACATTAAACATATAACAATTGATGAAGCTCATTGCGTTTCAGAATGGGGAGATTCATTTAGACCTTCTTATTTGAATTTAGGAAAAGTAATCAAAAAAATCAATCCCCCTCTTGTTACCGCTTTCACTGCAACTGCATCTCCAGAAGTTTTAACTAGGATTTCTTCCATTTTATTTGATGGGGAAGTCCATCTTGTAAGAAGTGAAAGCGATAGGCAAAATATTCATTATTTTGTGAGAAAAACTGCCGCAAAGAGCAAAGAAGTGGCAATTCTTTCAAAAACAGAAGTTAAACCAATGATTATTTTCTGCGGAACAAGAATAAAAGCAGAAGAAATAGCGGAAGAACTCAATATGATTCACGGACAAAACAAAGTAAAGTTTTATCATGCAGTATTATCAAGAGAAGAGAAATCAATTGTTGAAAAATGGTTTTATGATAGCGATGAGGGAATTTTATGTGCAACTTGTGCTTATGGAATGGGTGTTGATAAAAAAAATATTCGAACAGTAATTCACCTAGAAGCTCCAACTACTGTTGAAGCATATGTACAGGAAGCAGGAAGAGGTGGCAGAGACGGAAATATTTCAAAGGCCATATTGTTATGGAGTTTAGATGATCATATAAATTTTTCAGCTTTTCCAGACAAATCAAGAAAGTCATTGATTAAATTATTTGCAGAAACAAATGATTGTAGGCGACAGATAATTCTGGATGCACTAGGAGGCGAGAAAGCGGTGTGCAGTGGCTGTGATTTATGTTTTTCCAAACTCAACAAAAATGTAAAACCAGATATTGTTGATTGGAAACTAGCCTTTGAACTTATAAAAAAAAGGAAAAACTTCTATACCAAAAGTGAAATTCAAAACGATTTGATATTAGAAATGAATAAAAACGCACGTAATATCACTCACTTAAATATTTGGAATCATTCAGACACAGCAGAAATAATCAGACAGTTAGAATCATCTGGGAAAATAAAAGAAAATACACTTTTTTGGAAAAGACGATTGATGATAAATAATCATAGAAAAGATTTGTGCGATATATAATCAATTTATTTAGTAGTATCAGATGTTGTTTCTGTAGAAGCTTTTATTTCTGTGCTTTCAGTTTTTGCAGCTGTTGCAGGCATTTTCTTTTTACCTTTCTTAACAGCTGGTTTCTTTTTGTAATTAACAACATACGAGGCAAATGTAACAATTAAAAAAACAACAACTATAGTTCCAATAACTCTAAAATCTGTTAAGACTGATAATATTGTTGGAAAATATTCTTTTATCTGCATATTTATTTATCGACATTTTTTTATTAAATATCACTTGAAATACAAGTATGTTTTCGGTACTTTTACATCATGATTGGAATTGTAGATTATAACGCAGGAAACATTACTAGTGTAGAACGTTCATTAACAAAACTCGGGATTGATTTTATTTTATCAAAAAAGCCAGAAGATTTAGCTAACTGTGACAAAATAATTTTTCCTGGAGTTGGAGACGCTTCATATGCAATGGAACAATTAAGGAAAACAGGATTTGACGCTTTCCTAAAAAAATGGAATGACGATAACAAACCACTTTTGGGTATATGTCTTGGCTCACAAATAATTTTTGACTGGTCAGAAGAAGGAGACACACAATGCCTTGGATTGGTAAATGGCAAAATAAAGCATTTTTACACAATAGATTCTTCTCTCAAAAATAAAGAAATAAAAGTGCCTCACATGGGTTGGAATGATTTAACATTTCAGAATAATTCTTCAGATATTTTATCGAATGTTCCAGCAAACTCCGACTTTTATTTTGTACATTCATATGTAATCTGCCCCGATGATGAAAAAGTTATAAAAGCTACAGTAAATTATGGAATAAAAGTTCCTGCAGTTATACAAAGTGGAAATATTTATGCCTGTCAGTTTCACCCTGAAAAAAGTGGAGAAATTGGATTACGAATATTAAATGATTTTTGCAAGAATAACCAATAGGAATTAATTATGTTAAAAAAAAGAATTATTATTTGTCTTGATGTAAAAGATGGAAGAACAACAAAAGGTATTCAATTTAAAAATAATGCTGACATAGGCGATCCTGTTGAAATGGCGTCAGAATATTACAAACAGGGAGTTGATGAGCTTGTATTTTACGATATTATCGCATCTGCTCGCGGAAGAGGTCCAATATTGGATTTAATTTCCAGAGTTGCAAGTCAAGTTTTCATTCCTTTTTGTGTTGGAGGCGGAATCACTACAATGGACGATATTCGTTCAACAATTCTGGCTGGTGCAGAAAAAGTATCACTCAATTCTCAAGCTGTCAAAAATCCAGATTTGATTCGAGAAGGTGCACGAACTTTTGGGAATCAATGCATTGTTCTTGGAATGGACGCAAAAAGAGACGAGCTAATGCCTTCGGGATACAGGGTTGTTATCAATGGTGGAAGAACAGAAACACAACTAGATGCACTTGAATGGGCAAAAGAAGCAGTCTCTCTTGGTGCTGGAGAAATTGTCCTTAATTCTATTGATTCAGATGGAATGACAAATGGATATGAAATCCCACTTACAAAATTGATTTCAGAAAATACAACTGTACCAATTATTGCTTCAGGAGGTGGCGGAACACCGTTACATTTGAAAGAAGTGTTAACAGAAGGAAAAGCCGATGCTGCCTTAATTGCGACAATGGTTCACTCTGGAAAATATACAGTTGGATCTATAAAGAAAGAACTTGAAGAATACGGTATAAATATTAGAAAATAATTTTTAATATATGCTATATCTCGCCCTGCTTGTTTCTGTTTCAAACACATCTACAGCAAACAAGAAGGCTTCTTTTTTTCCGACATAATAGGATAAATCGATTTTCTCTTCTTTTAGTTGAGATATTACGTCGTTATATACAAACATTGCAATTCGTTCGGCACTGGGATTTTGATTGAAAATTTCCATATCATTCAAATTTGTATGATCCATTTTTTTACAAGAAGCTCGCAATGCTGTTTTAAGCTTTGTAAAATCCAACAACATTCCACCTTCATTCAATATATCGCCTCTTACATGAGCATAAACCTTATAATTATGCCCATGTAGATTCTCACACTTTCCATTATAATCTTTCAAAAAATGAGCTGCTGAAAAATCAGCTTGCACTCTACATTCAAACATTCTCAAATTATACACATAATTTTTATAAACATAAATAGTGGTATCAAAAGATTTATAAATTAAAGAATGAACTAAAATTAAAAATTGAATACAGGCTTGATTTTTATTAACTTCTGATTATGATTACAGAATGACTAAGTTTTTATCACAAATATTACCATCTATCGACTGCAAAATTGTAACTGTTGATGGTAATGAAATTGAAAATATTGATGAAATAGATAATATTCCCATAACAAGTCTAGTGTTTGATTCAAGAGAAGTAACAACTGATTCTTTATTTTTTGCACTTCAAGGAACTCATCTTGATGGAAACAAGTTTATTCCATCTGCAATAAAAAATGGTGCAAACGCTGTTATTTATCAGGATGACTTATCAGAAAATCTTCAAAAAGAAATTGCAAAAGTTATTACTGAAAGAACCATAGACAATGAACTTTCTAATAACATACATAAATTTGCTCCTGTTTTGATTAAAGTAAAAGATAGCAGGATTGCAATGTCGCCTCTTAGTGATTCATTTTATGACTCTCCTTCAAAAAGACTGATTGTAATTGGTGTTACAGGAACAGAAGGAAAAAGCTCAACCGTTTCATTCATTTGGCAATTACTCAAAAAATGTGGATTTAAAGCAGGATTTATTTCTACTGTTGAATATTCATTTGGAAACGAAGCCCTTCCAAACCCTCAGCACCAAACTACGCCAGAAGCACCAATTATTCAACATCATTTAAACAAAATGTTAGAAAATGGATGTTCATATGCGGTAGTAGAGGCATCTTCACACGGGCTATCTGCAAAACTGAATAGATGTGGAAATGTTATTTTCGATTGTGCTATATTTATGAATGTAACATTGGAACATCTTGAATTTCATAAGAATTTTGAAAATTATCGAAATGATAAAGCAAATTTATTCAGAGCTTTGGATAAAACTTCGCACATAAAAGTAATTTCTGGAGAACAAAGAAAAATCAATTCAATTGGTATCGTAAATCTTGAAGATCCTTCTGCCTCTTTTTTCATGAATGCTACAAAAAGTAATATCTATGGATTCACAACTGAAGGCAAAGCTAGAATGGCAGCTTGGGAAAAAGGTGAGGATTCAATTCCTCTTCCAAAAATTCCAGAACACACACGATATATGGTAGCTCATAACATTGCATCAATCACACATGGATTATCTTTCAATATCGACACAGATGGAGAAAATGCCCTTTTTGATTCAGATTATGATTCAGTAAGACCAAGAGAACATTTTAACATTGACATAAAATCATATCTTCCAGGTGCATTTAACACATACAATATTATGGCTTCATTAATTGCTGTTAGCAGTGTTACAAATCTTTCATTTGAACAGATTGCAAAACATACAACGGAACTTAATCCTATAAAAGGGAGAATGACTGTAATAGAAGAAGGTCAAGATTTTGAAGTAATTGTAGATTATGCACACACGCCTTCCTCTTTTGAAACAATTTTTCCTCCTTTACGAAAAAGATTATCAGGAAAACTTTTTGCATTATTCGGAAGCGGTGGCGAAAGAGATCTTACAAAACGACCACTTCAAGGCGAAATGGCTGCAAAATATTGTGATGTCATAGTTTTAGCCGATGAAGATCCTCGTGGTGAAGATCCAGAAAAATTATTAAGAGATATTGCTGTTGGTGCAGAAAAAATGGGTAAAATAATGGGTGAAAATCTTTTTATTATCCATGAAAGGCAAAAGGCAATTAGAGCAGTATTGAAAATGGCAAGAAAAGGCGACATAGTGTTATTTCTTGGAAAGGCTCACGAAAATAGTATTATTTATAAAGATTTTGTTATGCCATATGATGAGATTACAGAAGTAAAAACAGCATTGAATGAATTAAAATTAACAAACCGGTAATTATCAACAAACCTTTGTTTTTATAGGAGATTTAATCAAAAGATTGCCAAAAATAGCGTCAA
>JAAZCS010000315.1 GCA_012513125.1 Treponema sp.
TATAATACTCTTCGAGTAACAACAGTAACAGAAGACGGTCTTCCTCCTTCTGTTTATAATCAGAAAGCAACAACTGCAAAGTCAGTTGCTTAAATAAATTTGGGGTGTTTGAGGACTGTACTAATATTGACTATTCCATTCTCCTAAATGTCAGTTTATATATCAAACTGATAAATATATACTAAGTATAAATGAGATATCTTTATTAAACAAGAAAAAATAAAAAGGAATTGATTGAAGTTGAATGTGAAATCTAGTAAATTAATTGATATTTTGGAGGTGATTATGAAACACAGAATTTTAGGTATTATTGGTGGAGTGGGACCAGCTTCAACTCTTGATTATTATACTGGATTTATTAATGGATATCGCTCAATAACAAAAGATAACAGTTATCCAGAAGTAATAATTTATAGCATTGATATGACAAAAATGCTTTCATTCTTGGATGTAAAAGATTACAACGGTTTGGTTCAGTATTTAGTTGAATACGTTCAAAAATTGAAAAACGCCGGTGCAGAATTTGCCGCAATAGCTTCCAATACGCCTCACATTGTTTATGATGATTTAGTGAAAATTTCGCCGTTACCGTTGGTGAGCATAGTTGAATCAACTTGTTTGTATGCAAAAGAAAAGAATTATAAAAAAGTGTTGATTTTGGGCACAAAGTTCACAATGAAAAGTTCTTTGTACACGTCTGCATTAGAAAAACATGGAATAGAAGCCGTAACACCAGATGAAGCCGGTATAGAAAAAGTTCATTCGTTGATTTTTCCAAAATTGGAAGAAGGAATTGTAGTTCCAGAAGATAAAGTGCAAATGATAGCTTTGGCAAATAAAATCTGCGATGAACAAAAAATCGACGCCGTAGTACTAGGTTGCACAGAAATACCACTGATGATAAAAGACGACGACCTAAAATACCCAATCTTAAACACCACCGAAATCCACGTACAAGCCCTTCTAAAATGGAAAGCGTAACAAGAAGATAGACCAATTTAATAGTTTAAGCCAACATGACTGTTGTCAAAATAAGAAAGTATTATTATTAGGTTGTAAGAAATGATTTATTATGCATAAAGGTGAAAAAATCATGACCAAAAGTTGCGTTGTTAGCAAAGCTAACACTAGCAACTTACTGGGCGTGAGTTTTTTCACCAATATGAATACGTATTCTTTTTTGTTTTACACGCCTAATGTTTGCATCGTCATGTTTATTTCTTCCATTTTTTGACTTGTTGTTTTTTTCTCATTTATCTTTGCAAACACTAGTTCTTTCACTATTTTGCCGTCCAGCATAAACTCTATCCGGCTTGCTTTAGCTGCAACTTTTGCATCGTGGGTTACTAATAGAATGGTGTGACCTTCGGTGTTGAGTTCTTCAAAAATATTCATGATTTCATCAGATGATTTTGAATTCAAAGCTCCGGTTAGTTCATCAGCAAAAAGTATCTCCGGATTGTTCATCAAAGCTCGGCAGATTCCGGCTCTTTGTAGTTGTCCACCGGAAACTTTTGTAATCTCCCTGTTTTTTAGTTCGGCAATACCAGTTTTTTCCATTAAAGATTTTGCTTTTTCCACAATTTCAGCTTTTTTGTTTTTATTCTTTTTTACAGAAAGCAAGATTATGTTATCAAGAATGTCCATGTTTTTTAATAAACTAGCTTGTTGAAAGATAAATCCAAACTTATCACGGCGGATTTGAGTCAATTCGTTGTCATTCTTTTTTGTAAGATTTTTTTCTTGTAGATTGATTTCTCCAGAATCAGCTTTTTCCATTCCGCTTGCCGTGTACAGTAAAGTAGATTTGCCGGATCCAGAAGGCCCCATCACCGCGATAAAATCTCCTTTGTTTATACAAAGATTTATTCCGTGAAGAATTTCTGTTTTTCCAGATTTTTTCTTTTCATTTTCGTAATATGATTTATATAAATTCTTAATTTCTAAAATATTTTCCATTTTCGTCTCCATTTTATTTAATATTCTTTTTGCTTGTGAAATAACTTGCAACAACTACCGCCAGAATCAAACTTAACGGTAGAATAAAATAAACAACAAGAGGGTTTATCACAAAGTGAAAGTTCGCAATTCCTATGTTTGAAAGTGCAAGTCCGGCAATTAAAACACCAATCGTATTAGCTGCAATTGTTCCAATAATTATGCCAATCAATAAACCAAATACAATTCTTGAAACATATTGAATCAGCAAGTCTTTTTGTAAAAATCCCAGTGAGCGTAATGTCTTAATAGAAAAATCATCCTTGGAAATGAGCAGACGCAAAAACAAGGAAGTAATCAAAATTGAGATAAACAGCGAAATTATAAAAGCGATTTTTGAAACAAGTGCAATTGATGATATTGTTGAACCAACAGTTTGCTTTATATAGCTTTCAATTTGGGTGAATTTTCCATAGTTGAAGTTATTGTCATATTCAATTTCTTTTTGCTGGATATTTGAATCGTATTGTATGCAAAAAACGAACCACATTACAGGAATTGAATTATTATCATAAATCATTTTGGCTGTTTTCCCACCGTTTGTTACATCAGAATAAAGTCCGCAAACTACAAATTCAGCTGTTTCATCTTTTTGTTCATTGATAATTAGTTCAATTTTTTCACCAACTTTCTTGCCAATTTCACTAGCGCACAAATAAGAAAGAGCAATATCATTCTCACTTTTTGGCTCATTTCCTTCTATATAGATAATAGTATTTTGTGAATAATCGCCACTTTCAATTTTTAAGTTTTCTACAGAATTTGCAGTTTTCATTTTGTAAGAACGAGTTACAAACAAATTGCTACCTTTTACAGATTTGTCATTTTGAATCCATGTCTGCACATCGTCTGCTTTTTCAGCTAAGTCTGGAAGTTGCTGCAAATCAATTCTGACGTTGCAATCGCTCAAACCCATGTAGTTTATAAATGAAGAATCGTTTATTGTTTGGTAAATATTTTGAGGAACAATCATTATAAAAACTGCTAGAAATAATACAAAGAATAATGTGAGATATGTTCTCTTCTTTTTTAAGACATCCAGAATTGCAAGAAAAACATTTACCGGTAAAAATTTTGCTAAAGGAGAATTTGTTAAACTTATTGATTTTGCAGATTCTTGTAATTCCAGATTTTTTCCATAACGGACAGCTTTTGAAGCAGAAATTGATTTTATCTTTTTTAAAACGTGCCTTACATAAAGCAAAACAAACCAAAAGAGTAAAACAGCTCCAAATATACTTAAAACTATAGATGAGGCAATATTGTCTTTATCACCAACGTACAAATTAATTTCATCAATCAAAAAAGCTTTGAACGGAAATGAAAGCAAAGTTCCAAACAAGCAGCCCAAAAAATCAATTGCCAAATATTTTCCCTGGTACAAAGAAGAAATCTCTTTATTTGTAAAACCAACAGCCTTCATAATTCCAATTTCTCTGTAATCGTCTTCAAGTGTTGCAAGCAAAGTGAAGCGGATGCACAAGAATGAAATTAAAACTAGAAGAATGCTTATTACTATAATTAGTACAATTAATATTCCGTCGGAAAGAGTGTTTATCAAATAAAAAAGTGAATAAGAGATTGCCGGTCCGTTGTTCTCCAAGTTTGACTGAATATAGGCGTTTTCAATTTTTCCAGAATCTTTTGAATCAAAACCTCTAAACTCAATAAGGTATTCCTCACTTCCAGAAGGTTTTAGATTTTCATAATCACCAATGTTGATTAAAAAGCGTTTTGAAGAAGCCATATCAGAATTCATTTGCGAATCCCGTAAAAAACCCTTCACCACAAAATCGTTGTTGCACACAGAAACTTTGTCACCTTTTACAAGTGAAAACTCGTTCCAATAACTTAGAGGAATATAAATCTCGTTTTCTTCTACATTTATAATGTTTCCGTCTTTATCAAGCAAAAAATCAAACAATTCGTTTTGAACGCAGAATCCGTTGTCCATCACAGAACTTGAAAGATTTTTTTCTCCAAAATAGATTTTGTTTCCGTCAATATTCAGCATTGAAGCAATTTGATATTCCTTAATTAAGTTTTCTTTCTTTGCGAAATCGTCAAGTCTCTGCAGGTTGATTTCTCCTGAATGCATTTGCATGAAGTGCGGTGTTTGGGCTTTTCCCATGAGGGAATTCACGCTGGAAGATAAATCTGTAATCAAACTCAAGGCTGAAGAAAAAAGCAGTGTGGATGCAAAAATAAAGGATAAAAGCAGAACATTGGTGAATACGTTTTTCTTTAATGATGAAAAAACAATTTTAAAGAACATAGATTATTCCTTTTTATCACTCGTCAAAACAACAGCGTCTTCAAGTTCTCTAACTTTTTTCTGTTTTGATAGAATTAAAGCCATAACAACAATCAAAATGCCGCAAATAGAAATTAAAAAGCCGCAACCACGACCGTCTCCTGTTCCCCAAAAACGACCGACATTATCTGCCAAGAAACCGTTTTCGCTCAATCCCGGTGTAAAAATAAAATCTGCAAGAGGGCCGCCAATTGCGTAAGAAAAAACACAACCTAATTCAGAAATAATTGTAATCAATCCCCATGCACGTCCTTGCATTTCGTTATCAATATTTGAACGGATTAAACATTCTATTGAAGTGTTTGCAAAAGGAAGTGTCGCAAAAAATAAAAATCCTGTAATTGTAATAAAAATCAAATTTGGGCGGGAACCATACAAGAACATGGCGATTCCGTTAGCGGCCAAGGCAATCCACAACATGCGCACATAATTTCCCTTTATTTTTAGAGATCCGATTAAAATGCTGGAAACCAACATTCCGCAGGTGATTATTGTTTCTAATGTTCCAAGTGCTGCTTCATTTGTAATTGCAAGAACCATTGGAATAGAAAGTGTTTGAATGAATCCCATAAAGAAATTGATTATTGAAGTGACAACTAATAAAATTAAGACGCCTTTTTTTGAAGATAAATATTTCCATCCATCAACCAAGTCCTTTATCATTCTTGTTTTCACTTCAGATTTTTTAGAAACGAGTCCTTTTCTAACGTAAGTTGTTGTAGAAACTGTTATAAAAAAAGTGCTGATATCAATGATTAACAAGAGTTTGATGTCGCTGATTGTAAGCAAAAATCCTGCAAGCAGAGGAGCAATCAAATATTTTGAAGAGTCGGCAATTTGAACCAAACCGCTTGCTTTTGCATATTGTTCTTTTGTTAAAAGGTCAGAAACTGTAGCTTTGTAAGCAGGCGCCATCAGTGACGAAAAAACTGAACTTATAAATACTCCAATGCAGATGACGGCGAGGTTGATTTGATTAATCAAGATAAAGACCAAGATTAAGACAATGCCAATTGCAGACAAGCTGTCACCAAGAATCATCAGTAGTCGTCTGTCGTAACGATCTGCAAGAACACCAGAAGGTGCGCTCAAAAGTAATGAAGGCAAAAATCCAAGCAATGTAACAAGCGTCATTGATATTGCGTTTCCTGTTAATTTGTAAACAAAAATACCAAGTCCAAAAGAAGTGAGCCCGCTGCCTATTGCAGAAATAAATTCTCCGCTCCATA
>JAAZCS010000316.1 GCA_012513125.1 Treponema sp.
ATTATACTATCAATTCGATTTAAAAATTCCGGATTAAAATGTTTTTTTAATTCTTTATCAATAATATCTTTTCGTGTATCATCTAAATTAACAACAAATCCAACTGGTTTATTATTCATTATTTTTTTTGCTGCAATATTTGATGTCATTATAACAACAATATTTCTACAATCAACTATATTACCCTTACTATCAGTAAGTCTTCCTTCGTCAAATAACTGTAGAAAAACATTATATACCTTTTCGTTTGCTTTTTCAATTTCATCAAGTAATAAAATACAATTTTTTTTCATTTTTAATTTATCCACTAAACTTCCGCTATCGCCATATCCGACATATGAAGGTGGTGCTCCATAAAGTTTAGTTACACTAGTTTGTTCTGAATACTCGGACATATCTAATCTAATAATTTGTTTTTCGTCTCCCCACAATTCTTTTGCTAAAGTTTTACAAAGAAAAGTTTTACCGACACCGGTTGTTCCGCCAAAAAATAATACAACCGGCTTATTTGGATTACTGATACCAATCCTTTGTCTTTTGATTGCCTTGCATACACTGTCAACTGCTTCATCTTGTCCGATGACGATTTTCTTGATTCTCTCGTTCAGGTTTTTGAGTTTATCCTTGTCATTTGTACTTAATTTAGTAATAGGCACGTTTGTCCTTTCAGAAATGCGTTCCTTTATATCTTCAAGTGTGACAACTTCCCTTTTTTTGGTAAGATTATGCGTTTTCATAGCAAAATCCAATGTTGTGTTCAGTTCTATTTCTTTCTTGATAAGATTATCATAATCCTCACTGTCTTCCTCATTGTGATTCTTTTTCATCAATGCAATTCTGTTACGTATTGTACTAATGTCTTGTTTGCATTTTGCTATTTTTTCATCCTCATAGTCAATAACGCTTTTCTTTGCGCCTGCCTTATCCATTATATCAATTGCCGAATCTGGTAAACTACGCTCTGTTATATATCTTTTTGAAAGTTTCACAATATTGTCGAACACTTCATTATCGTATTCGACATTATGGAAAAACTGAAGTTTCTCTGCATGTTGTCTCAAAATATTGACACATTTTTCCTCATTTGGCTCTTCCAACGTGATTTTCTCAAAGTATCTTTCCCATGAAGGGATATCACCGATAGTTTTTGAATAGGCTTTTTCAGAGCAAGTACAGATAAGCATTACGTTTCTATCTTTCATAATAGTCTCAACAAATTCACAGACATCATTCTGACTGAAATTCTTATTGATACTATTCTCGATTGAATCAATGAAGAAGATGAAATTATTGTTTTGCTTTATCTCTGCTTGTATTGCCTTCATTTTTGTCTCAAAAGCACCCCTCATCTGTGTACCGTAAAAAAGTGAATTAAAATCAATTTCCAACAATATCTTTTTCTTAAACGCACTGGGTACATTTCCACTTACGATAAGATTTGCCAAATTTCTCACTGTATCGGTTTTTCCTACACCTGACTTACCGACAATGACAATGTTATTTTTATTTCTTTTTGAAAGCACAGTGAAAATTTCATTATATATTGCCTCATTTCCGTATATATTTTCCAATTGTGAAGAATATGCCATTTTATTTAGGTTTGTGGTAATCCTCTCACATTCGCTTCCTATTTTCAAGTCTTGGTCAATAATTGCAATTTTCTCGACTGGTGTTATTACGTTTTCTTCTTTAACATCATTTTTCTTTAAATGCTTTTGTGGTGCTATTGAAGACGGTTTTGTGGATTGAATACGTTTACCCTCTTCCAACATATTGTTCGTCTCTTCAATAACCTGTGTGTTAATTTGGTTAATCGTAACACCTACTCCCTTGAAATATCTGTTCAATTCTTCACTGTTTTTAAGTATGCAAAACAATAATTGTCCAGAATTAATGAAATTTGACTTCTGTCTCATGCTTAATAAATTAGCATCTGTTACGCTTTTTTCAAAAACAGCATCATATTTTTTAATAATCCCAAATGTTTTGGCGTTTGCAGACAACCATTGATAAAAATGCGATTTGGTTTTTTCCAAAACATCATTTAACATTATTTTAGATAAAACCTTGTATGCAATTGTTTTCTCATTTTCCAAAACGGACAATATAAAATATTCCGGTCC
>JAAZCS010000317.1 GCA_012513125.1 Treponema sp.
CGCCTGCTGTTTGAAAATAGTGTCCAGGAAGATCAATAAAAGTAATTGACCTGTTGCCACTTAATTCAATGTGTTCATTATCTTCAATAAGCTTGTCTGGTGTTGATGACTCTGGTAAAAAATATAAACCTTGTAGTTCTTTTGGTGTAAATCCGCTCCAAATAATTACTGTTTGAAGAATAGGATTTTCAATACTTCCTCTTTCGTCTTTCATTGACCATATTTGACAATTAGTAATATTTTTTATATATACATTTCCTCCGCAATGATCTGCGTGTGAATGAGTGTTGATAATAGCTTTTATCTTGTATAATTCTTTTTTTTCAGAAAAATATTCATCTAAGACATCAAGTATGTATTCACCAGATAATTCTGAATTTCCAGAATCAATAAGGTAGACATCGAATACACTTTCCTTTTTATCGATGATAACTCCAATATTTGTTGTTGATGGAATATATAAAAAGCCATCTGAAAGCTCTATAATTTTCTGTACTGTGTTTGGCATATCCATATAGATAATATATCAAAAAATCCATAAAAAATGCACCTCTAAAGTGAAGTATTCTTCAAAATTAGGGGTGCATATTAATATACAGTCTTTTGAGTTAATTCCTATATATTTGCTTTTTCAATTTTCTTAATTTTGTAATTAAAAGTTCTTTCATTTACACTGAAAACAACAGTATCTCCAACTTTTTTATCCATAATTGCATTTCCAAGTGGTGTCATGTAAGAAATAACATTTTTTTCAGGATCAGATTCCCAAGGTCCCAATATTGTATAAGAAAGATCTTTACCTTCGTCTATATCACTAAGAGTAACAACAGTTGCAAATGAAACGATAGCTGAAGTGCAAGTTGTTGGATCAAATTCTGTAGCACGATTAATTTCTTCTTGAAGTTTTGCTTGTTTTACAGACAAATCATGCTGTCTTTCCTTAGCAGCAGAATATTCAGCATTTTCTTTAAGGTCTCCATGGGAACGAGCATCAGAGATATCTTTTGCATTTTCTGGAATTTCAATCTTAGTGATTCTATCAAGTTCTGCTTTTTTCTCAACAAGTTTCTTTGATGTAACAATCATTCCTCTTGGAAGTGAAGAAGTTTCTTCTGAAATGTGGAACGCAAAGTTTGGATATTTTTCCAGAATCTTATTACGAGTTAAAATCTTATATGAAGTATCAATATCTGCAATATCATCAACTAATGTATACATTTTTTTAACTGTATTCTCATCATTATCAAACATATATTTGTAGAGAGTATTATCTTTAAATAGCAATTGTGTTGCAATTTTGTTGATTTTCTTGTTTTTTGTTGAATTTACATGATTATTAATTTCTCTAAATGTAAGTTCAATAATATTAATGAGAGTAATCAACTGTTTTTCGTATGAGACACCTGAAGTTTTAAACCATTCTTCCTCTTGGCAATCCTTAAAGAAGAACAAAACTGTATCTCTGTAATCTTTGTATGATTCAAAACTTGTTTTTACTAATTTGTGAACACTTTCTGTATATCCTTCTTTTAGAAGAATATTGATTACATTGATATCAAGAACAGTTGGAAATAAAATTACATATTGTTCATCCCAATCAGGAAGCATTTTTATGCAAATGATAAAATCTTCTCTTAAAGTAGTGTTCTTTGTATCTTTGAGTGCGTTATAGATAGCTCTTGGGTTTTCAATTTTTTTATAAATTTCAGCAAAAGTTTCTTTTACAGGGAATGCAAATTGCTTATCGATTGAACCAATTTTTCTTACAACTAAATAAGCGGCAAGAACTTGTTCTGTAACTCTTGTGATGTTCTTTAAGAATCCTGTAAAATAAGTGTACATTTCTGTAAATAAATCGTTTGTTTTGTCAGTTTCATCATTGTTGAAGTATTTCATCAAAATATCGATTCTTGCAAAGAATTGTTTTTGAGCTTTAAATTCATTTGATAATTTTTCTTCAATACTTATTTCATGGTCTCTAACTGTGTACATTGTAATATCATTTGGATTTACGCCAAACGCAGAGTCAGATTCAAGAATTTTTTTAGCAGAAGTATTCCAAGAAGTCCATTCTTTTACTTCAAGAATTGAAGGGACAAGTTCAGCTTTAATCTTTTTGAAGTCGCAATTATTGTCAAAACTTTTAATAATGATTTTTAAGATGGCTGTTTTGTCGTTTTTAACCATTTTTTGCAATTCAGCTTTATTTTTTGTTGCTTTTAGTACCCAAATATGATCTTTTGCAAGAGGTTTTAATGTTTCAACAGCCATTTTTAACGAAATTTCTCTAATTCCTATTGCTTTGCCGAATTGAATTGAAAGAGTATCGTTCTCAAGTTTTCGAATAATACCTACACCCCAAGTTCTGTGGAAAACAAAATTTCCTTTGTCGAAAGCAATGTGTTTCTCAAAATCATTGATAGCTTCAAAAACGTTTCTGTAGCTTTGTGTTAGATTTGAAGTTCTAATGTAGTCTTCCATGTGGCTATGTTTTTCATATTTTGCCCTATAGCAATCAACAATTTCTTTTCTTGCCCAGTTATCTTTTGGTTCAATTTCAAGATTTTGTTTTAGAATTTCAATAGCGATATCCCATTTTGCATTGTCTTTGTACCAAGTATAAAGTTCCTGCATTAGAGTTGTTGTTTTTAATTCACCCATTGATTTGATGATTTTTCTGCGTAAAAGCTGGAAGAAATCAATTTCACTTGGAATAAGTTGAACTAATTTAGTCCAGATTTCTTTGCAAGCATTGTAATTTCCCTGTCCGATAAATCTTAGTATCGCTTTTTTGTAGTAATCAACAGCAGATTCTGTATCACCATTTGATTCATAATGATCAGCTAGAACTTTTGCCAAATTGGCTTCTGTAAAATCAATTTTTACTAATGTTTTATAAAGTTCCCACACTTTTTCATTGTTTTCAGCTTGATAGCATTCAGCAAGAGTTCTAAGTGCAAATTTATTTCTTGGATCATCATCTAAAATTGTTTCACATAGGTAGACAATTATAGCTTCCTTGTGGTTTTTTTTGAAAATGTCTACAAGAGTTACTAAAGAGGAGTTATCAAGAGCTCCTTTATTGAGTGTAAGAATTCCTGAAATATAAAGAGCAATAATACTATCTTTTGAATGAGTTATATATTCATCGCAAATAGCTAAAATTTCATTTTCACAGTCTTCTTTACGTGCTTTTTCAACAATGTCTGCCAATTCTTTTAATTGATTCTGCGTGTAGCTACCGATTGCAGCACGAGTCCATGTTTCTTCTTTTAGCATGTTTTGAACAGTTTGAATCAAATCTTCTGATGCCATTTTATACTCCTTGAGTTTTGTTTTTACTAAAACAACTCTTGTTATTTTCTATATCTATTTTGTATACAACTTGTATATCGTATTATCTAAAATTTTTATTTTTAACAGTATCTCATTAATTTTAGTTACCTTTTCTTTAGTAAGTACATAATGATCAACTAGCCAAAAATAATTATTCAGAAGTTTTGGAATTAAAATCTCATCATTGCAATCTGGATCTTTAAATTCCATTTCCATGGCATAAATATTCTGCTTCAGTTTGCAAACTTCTTGTGCTGATAATTCTCTTCTAATATTAAAGATTCCATTTATTGCACCGTAGACAGGAATCCAAAATGAAAGTGTCCGCCCAAAATATCCTTTTTCTTCAAGCCCTTTTATTAAGCACTTAATCAATTCAGAATCTAGAAAATCTAAATCAATAAATTCAGGTGCAATATAAAAAGCTTCTCTAAAAAGAACTTTGCTATACCTGTCTTCTCCACAGAGCGAATAGCAATCTGCAAGTTCTGCTAGAACTGATGCTAAATGAGGATAAATATTATTTGCCTCAGATAAACAATTTTTTGCATTTTCAAAATCACCCAGCTTTTTATAACAAATTCCAGCTTTTTTATAAATTTCAGCTTTTTCCATGGAATCTTGCTCGTCAAAAAGGGCTGTAAGCTTTTGCAAGGCCATTAAAAAATAACCTTTCTGAACAGAGTACATAGCCGGTTCATATGAATATTTTTCTTTGGAAATGAACGATTGAAAAGTTTTCCATTCTGAAAAAATATATTCAGTCTGTTCAAATCTATCATTTATTGCATTAAGTCTTTTTGTAGAATCAATCCAATATGTACAGCATCGGTTTGTAAAGATTATCTCCTTGCAATCTAGGTCTTCTTCAAAAAGATTGTCAATAATTTTTTGAGCCTCGTTGAGTTTTCCTTCTTCAAAGCTTCTTAACGCTTCTTTTAGACCATTTTCTGTACAAATTTTCATAAATCTTACTATTATTATACAAGAATGAAATTTTTAGTCAATAAAATTATATGAATTTCATAAAAATTGAGTCAAAATATATACAGCGAATATAATAATCTGTCAAGTATTTTTTTTAGAATAAAATTTTCTTGAATAAGTTAATCGTTTTTACTATTATTTGCAAACTTTATTATTAGTTTACAAGTCCCATTTGTTTTGTTATTATTAGCGACAAATGAAAACACCAATTTTATCGCCATCTTTATTATCCGCTGATTTTTCTGATTTAAAAAATGCTATAAAGCAAATTGAAAATAGTAGTGCATCTGCAGTTCACATTGATGTTATGGACGGCAGTTTTGTTCCCGAAATAACATATGGTCAGCCTGTTGTTAAATCAATACGAAAACTAACAAATCTTCCCTTTGATGTTCACTTGATGGTTGAACATCCAGAAACACAGATTGACTCGTTTGTAAAAGCTGGTGCTGATTGGATTACATTTCATCTGGAGGCAGCTGTTCATTCGCACAGATTGATTCAGCAAATTCACGAAAATAATAAGAAAGCTGGAATTTCAATAGTTCCTTCAACTCCAATTAATCAACTATCAGAATTGCTTGAATATGCCGATATTATACTTGTTATGACTGTTAATCCTGGCTGGGGCGGTCAAAAATTGATACAGTCGTGTGTTGATAAAGTTGCAGAATTAAAGAGAATTCGTCAGGAAAAAGGATATCATTACTTGATTTCTGTTGACGGCGGTGTAAATAATGAAACATTGCCTCTTGTTATTCAATCTGGTGCTGATATTGTAATTTCTGGTTCTGCTTTTTTTAACGGAACTTTAAATTGGAGAGATAATGATTAAAAAGTTTGTAAAAATAACTTTTACTTTCGTGCTATTGTCGATAGCTAGTTTTCTTTATTCAGAAGAAGCTGCGGTTGCTGCCTTTGGTTTGGGGTGTGAGGCTTTTTTTAAGGAAGATTGGACTTCTTCTGTTATTTCATTACGAAAAGCGTTATCGTATAGCGAATGTAATAACCCAGATACTCTTTATATGTTGATTTCTGCCGAGATGTATTTGGATGATAATGAATCTGTTTTGGCGGATTGCGATGATTTTCTTCTAAAATATAAAAAATCAATGTATTGTCCTAATATTCAATTTATAAAGGGAAAGGCTTTGTACAAGCTTGGTCAGTATGATGATTCAATAGCTGTTTTGAGCGATTTTTGTTCTAAAAATGAAAATAATGAAAATTCTGGGGTGAATGGGCTTTATCCATCTGCCTTGTATTTGATAGCAGAATCTTTGTATGCAGATTTTAATTATGATGAAGCAAAAAATATCTATTCAAAAATTATTATAGATTATCCTGATTCAGACAAATTCTTGGCTTCTCAATACAGATTGGAAAATATTGAGCAGTATACACGTGAACAAAAGCTTTTGTATTTATTAAAACAGACTGGCGAAGAGTATTTAGCTGCAAAAGAAGATTATGAAAAACAGCTAAAATTGTATAATTCACAATCTTCCTCTTCTGTAAGAGAAAAGTTGAATGAATCTCAGCAGAAAAATTCTGATCTTGAGGCAAAAATTGAAGGATTAAACAGTCAGTTATCATCTTTGCAAAATGAAATTGACTCAACTAAAACTGAGTTTATTACAATCACTTCTAATGATGGTGATATGGAAGCAATAAGAAAATTAAAGCTGAAAGCGTTGGATGCACAAAATTTAATCAATAAACAGGCACAACAATAAAAAAGCTGATAAAATTGTATATAAGCTTTTGTGGAGAAAAGAGAATGAAAAAAAAGATAATTGAAAATATTTGTATGCTTTTGCTTATTGTGGGAGTTTTCTCTTTTAATTTGAATGCACAAGCTGTAAATGATGTAGCTGACAATAATACAACTGAAGTAAAGAAAGAAAAAAAAATATCAATAGGATGGCAAAAAACATTAACGAACAATGTTACTGTTAATTTTGGTGATATCCGAATGAACGCAAAGTCTGGTACAGGCACATTTAATATTTTTATGCGAAGGCAAAATGGTGGTTATAAATCAATATTTTCAACAGTAAATGAATATGCTTCAACATATTTTGTGCTTTTGGTAGGAAATAAAATCTATAAATTGGATTCTTCTTGTGATGTTTATGTAAAAAAAACTGTTACAGGAATGGTCATTTCTTATAAGTTAGAAAATGTTGCTTCTGTTCAAATTAATTTTGATTGCATAAAATCAAATAGCAAGTCTGATTATGATATAGTAAAAATAACTTCCGAAATAAAGAATTTATCAAAGAAGTCTAAAGAAATGGCACTTAAGCTTGTTATGGATACAGATTTAGGTGAAAAAACGGATGTTCATTTTTATACAGCAAATATTCCATCTGTAAATTCTGAGTGCATTTACAGAACTATGTCAAATGAAAAATGGATTGTATCTAAGAATCAGGATGTATCAATGCAACTTTTATTGTATGGATATGATGTAACGCCTATTTCATCAGTTGCAATTGCAAACTATCAAACAGTAGATTCTGTTGACTGGGAGCCTTCTGTAAATATTTATAAATCTTTTGATCTTTTGATGTCATACAATAATTCTGGTGTAGCAATCAATTGGAACAAAAAGTTGTATGATAAAAATGGAGAGGACAAATTTGTTTTCTATATAGCTTTATCAAATAATAATATTATAAATGGTTATCAATATATTCAAAATCATGATAAAGGTGTTGATTCTACATCAGAAGTAGCAACTACAACAGCGGAAAAAAGGCAACCAATTGTGATGACAGTTCCTGATAATACTCAAGTTGTGGCAGATAATAGAAATATTACTCCAGTTGAAGTTGTTCCAGAACAAAATGTCGCTTCTGAGCCTTTAACTGAAGAAGTGCCAGCAACACCATTGGTAATGCCGTCTGTAAAAGTGACAAATACCCCAAGTAACACTTTTGTTCCTAATAGCGATGTAAAATTTGATGTTAAGACTATTTCTAAAGAACATCTCACTCCAGAATATATTCAAGGTTTGATTGATAGAATAAATGTTCTAGCGAATTCTGACGGACCAATTGATAGATCTGAAATTTTGATGTTGAATTCAGAGTTGGATGCAATTCTAGAGTTATTAAGGCAGTAAAAATGGCAAATGATGTAATATCTATTGCACAAAAATTTATGAATAGACGAAAATTCTCTTCTGCAATAAAGATTCTTGAAGGTCGGGAAGAAATTTACGAAGATAATTTTGAGTATTATTTGACATTTGGAACTGCTTGCTTGTATGTAGGTGATATTGGAACATCAACGATATTTTATCAAAGAGCAAGGCGAATAAAATTGACTGATTCAAGATTATTGCTTGGTCAGGCTGCGATTTTCTTACGAAGAGGTGATACAGATAGGGCTCTTCAATATTATTTAGATGTAAAAGCAAATGATCCTTCGAATAAGACGGCTACTGAAGCAATGGAATTTATCAGAACAAATGGTGATTATGATACAATATGCAGATGGGTCGATTCTGGTAAAATAGAAAAATTTTATCCTCCTTTGGGGGTGAATGATTTAAAGGTAAAATCAATAATCTTTTCATTTTTGCTTGTAATGATGATAGGATTTTGTTGTGTAAAATTTATTCCCCGGTCTTCAAATATTTATAACGGAGAAAGAAAAGATTTGACTCAACTTAGCTTGTCTTCTTCTGAAAAAAGCAGTCCTCAGGAAAAAGATTTAGGTGTTCAGTCATTTGTTTATTTACTTTCTGATAAAGAAATAACAGATTCATATGAAAAAGCTCTTTCATATTTTCAGAATCATCGTGATAATGAATCTCAACGTGAAATAAATCGAATATTAAACTCAAATGCGTCAGTTTCTATAAAACAAAAAGCCAATATATTAACCGAATATTTAGAGGTTCCGACTTTTGACACACTTAATTTTAATCCGACTGTAGCTGATGTCGAGAGCGATAAACTTTTATATCAGGATTGCTGGGTTTCTTGGCAAGGAAGAATATCCGATGCTTACACAAATAAAGATGGTTCTTTTGAATGTAGACTTTTAGTTGGATACGAATCTATGAAAAAAGTTGATGGAATTATTGATGTAATCTTTGATTCAGATCCTGCAATTCAAACAGATCAACCAGTTAGAATTTTGGGACGTATATCTTTTATAGAAAAAAGACTTGTTTTGCAAGGACATTCTGTTTACCAAAGTGTTCATGGTGTTTTACAATAAAATAAATTTAATTTAATAAATAATTCCGAAAACGATATTTTTTTGCCATATTGTATATAACAGGGAGGCAGGTGGCTAAATGACTAATGAAGAAAAAAAAGCAGCTGAAATTGAAGAAAAAATGAAGGCTTTGGAAGCGGCTAGGTTACAAATTGAAAAACAATTTGGACAAGGTTCGTTAATGAAATTAGGTGATAAGGCTAATGCTGAGGGAATAGACGTAATTCCTTCTGGTTAAATATTGATTGATGAAGCTTTAGGAATAGGTGGTTATCCAAGAGGTCGTGTAATAGAAATGTATGGTCCTGAAAGTTCAGGAAAAACTACATTGGCTTTGCACGCTGTTGCAGAAGCTCAAAAATTGGGTGGAGTTGCAGCTTTTGTTGATGCAGAACACGCTTTGGATCCGATTTATGCCAAAAATTTAGGTGTAAATATTGATGAACTTTGGGTTTCACAGCCTGATACTGGAGAGCAAGCTCTAGAAATCACTGAAAACCTTGTAAGAAGTGGAGCCGTTGATATTGTAGTTGTAGATTCTGTTGCAGCTCTTACTCCTCAGGCTGAAATTGAAGGCGAAATGGGTGATTCACACATGGGACTTCAAGCTAGATTGATGAGCCAAGCGTTAAGAAAATTGACTGGTGTAATTGGAAAATCAAACTGTATAGTAGTGTTCATAAACCAGATTCGTATGAAGATTGGTGTTATGTTTGGTAATCCAGAAACAACAACTGGTGGAAATGCTTTGAAATTTTACGCATCTGTTCGGTTGGAAATAAGACGAATTGAATCAATTGATTCAAAAGGTGATGATGACGCTGTTGGAAATAGAGTAAGAGTAAAAGTTGTAAAAAATAAAGTTGCTCCTCCTTTTAGAAAGTGTGAACTTGATATCTATTTTGGAAAAGGAATCTCTTCTGCAGCTAGTTTACTGGATTCTGCTGTAAAACATGAAATAATTGATAAGCGTGGTGCTTGGTATACAATGGGTGAAGAAAAAATTGGACAAGGCAAGGAAAATGCAGTTCAATTTGTTACAAATCATCCTGAATTGGCTGAAGAAATTGAAACTAAAATAAGAGCCTTGGTTTTTCCAGGACAGGTATTGAAAACAAAAGATGGAGTTCCAATAAAAACAGATAAAAAAGAAGCTTCAAAAAAAGCTGATGCAAAAAAAGGTGACGTTTCTGTAGATGTAACAAAGAATGGAAAAGAAGAAATTAGCGGAAGTAAAGCGGGAAAAACTCCAGAATCTCTAGCTGATGGTCTATTTTAACAAATGAAGCGAGTTGTATTAGGATTGGGTTCCAATAAAACTTTTAATGGAATTTCACCTTTGCAAAATCTTCATAATGCATATCTAGAGTTAAGTTCGCTAATTCTGGATATCATTCCTTCCTCTGTTTACATAACAAAAGCAATGTATGTTGAAGATCAAAATGATTTTTTTAACATGGCAGTTTTAGGTTTTGTTAGTGATGATAAGAGTCCATTTGAATTATTAAATGAAATTCACATTATAGAAGAAAAATTAGGCCGGAACAGATCTACTGAAATACGTTTTGGACCTCGTTCTATCGATATAGATATTGAATTATTCGGGGACGACAAAATTGAAACTGAAAATTTGATTGTTCCTCACCCGCGTATAAAAGAAAGAGCTTTTGTTCTTGTTCCAACTATTGAAGTTTTGAAAAATACAGCCGATGTTATCATAAGTGAAAAATATTTGTCGTTTTTACGGCAAATTGATTGTAATACAGTAAAAAAAACTATATCTGCACATGATTTCTTATCCCTATAAAGGTGGTGGTTTTTATGGACAATAAAAATAACGGCTCTTTAAATGAAGCTGATTCTGATGAAAAAAAAGTAAATTCTCATGCTTATAAAGATGGTGAATTTGAAGGCCCTTTGGATTTACTATGGACGTTAATTCGCGAAAGTAAAGTCAATATTTATGATATTCCTATTGCAGAGATTACAGAACAATATCTTGAATATTTAGATTATGCTGTTCAAACAGATTTGGGAGATTTATCAGAATTCTATAGCTGGGCTAGTAAACTTATTTATATAAAAAGTAGAATGCTATTGCCTGTAGAAATTGAAGCAGATGAGTTTGATACCGAAGATCCAAGAAAAGAATTAGTTGATAAATTAATTGAATACCAGAAATTTAAAAAGTTATCGTCATTAATGGAAGAACAATAAGATGATTCAGAATGGAATTTTGAAAGAAAGAAGATACAAAGGGTTTTACCGTTTGATGAATCTGAATCAATGTGGGAACAGATAGATTCTTGGGATTTATTGCAGAAAATGCAGGCCATATTTAAATCAATGGTAAGCCAATATTCAAATGAAAAGATTTTGAATATGTATGAAGAAATTTCTGTAAATGAAAAAATAACATTGATGAATGAACTTCTTGAAGAAAAAAAAGAATGCTTATTCACAGATTTACTAACCAGACATGGCAACGAAATGGACATAATATGTGCTTTTATGGCAATTTTGGAAGCCGTAAAATTTAAGATGATTACAATTATGCAAAATAAACTATATGGTGATATAAAACTGTGTAAACGTGAAGATTTATCAGGCTACGTACCACAAGAAAAAGAATTAACATTAAACTAAAAGGATGAAAAAATGGAATTAGAAAAAGAAACAGCTCTTGTAGAAACAGTTTTGTTTTTGGAAAGCGAGCCTGTTCCTGTAAAAACAATTTCTATTAAAGCCCAGCTTTCTGAAGATGTAGTTGATAAGTGCATTGAGAATTTAAAAGATAAATATAGCGAAATATCATCAGGTATTGAATTAGTGATGATTACTGGTGGTTGGTGCTTAACTCCCAAAAAAGAATTTTGGTCTGTTTTACGTGAACAATATGGTTCAAAAAAAGAGGGTCGTCTTTCTAGATCAGCAATAGAAACTTTATCAATCATTGCATATTCACAACCAATTACTAGAGCAGAAATAGAAGGAATTCGGGGCGTTTCTGTTGATAATATGATACGTCTTTTGTTGGATAGGGGATTGATTAAGGATGTTGGAAAAAAAGAAGCACCAGGAAGACCTATTCAATATGGAACTACAAAAGAATTTCTAAAACTGTTCAAACTTAACAGTATAGCAGATTTACCAAAACTAGATGAAAATGAAGAGGAACGATTTGAGCTTGCAAGATAATGAAAATGAACTGTTAAGATTACAGGTGTTTATGGCACATTGTGGAGTGGCTAGTAGAAGGGCGTCTGAAAAACTGATTCAAGATGGACACGTCACTGTAAATGGAAATATTGTTACAGAGTTGGGAACAAAAGTTTCTTCTTCAGATAAAGTTGCTGTGGACGGAAAATTGATTTTTGCGGAAAAAACAAAAAGGTATGTTTTGTTAAATAAACCTCAAGGATACATTTGTTCAGCACAAGATGATCAGAATAGACCTGTTGCGGTTGATTTATTGAAAGAAAAATATCAAGAAAGACTTTATAATGTCGGTCGTTTGGATATGTACAGCAAAGGATTAATTATTTTTACAAATGATGGTGATTTTGCTGCTAAACTATCACACCCATCGTTTGAACTAGAAAAAGAATATATAATAGAGACTAGTCAAGATATTCCAGATGATTTTGCAGAGAAGTTTTGCAAAGGAATTAGAATTGGCGATGTGTTTTACAAATGCAAAGAAGCCGAGAAGTTTAAGCCCAGAAAATTAAGAGTTGTTTTGATAGAGGGAAAAAATCGTGAAATTAGAAACGTTCTTGAAGAATTCAAAATAGGAACAAAATCTTTGACCCGAGTCAGAATCGGATCAATTAATATAGATGATATGAAGATTGGTGATTCTAGGGATTTAACAAAAGAAGAAGTTGAATCTCTATTAAAAGCAAAAGAATCTGGTGGAAAATTAATATGATAATAGCAATAGATGGACCAGCTGGAACTGGAAAAAGTACAATTGCCAATATATTGGCGGAAAAATTGAATGTAGTTTTTTTGAATAGTGGTGGATTTTACAGAACTTTTACTTTGGCACTACAAAAAGCTAATATTAATTGTTCTGATGAGAATTCTGTAGTTGAATTTTGTAAGAAACAACAAATTGATTATGTTGATGGCAAATTTTTCTTGAATAACAAGGACGTTACTTCATCTTTACATGATGACGAAATAACTGCTTCTGTAGCAAAAATATCTGCAATTGTTCCATTGAGGCATTTAGTTAATGAAATAATGAGAAAAATAACAAAATCACTTGATATTGTATGTGAAGGTCGTGATATGACTACAGTTGTTTTTCCAAATGCAGATTACAAGATTTATTTAGATGCATCTGCACAAATTAGGGCAAAAAGACGCTTTGAACAAGGCGTAAGTAATATGACAATTGAACAAATTCAATCATCTATTGTTGAAAGGGATGAAATCGATAAAAATAAAAAAGAAGGTGCTTTAAAAATTGCTCCTGATGCTTTATATATAGATACATCTGACTTGACGATAGATAATGTTTGTGCAATAATATTGAATCAAATTCA
>JAAZCS010000318.1 GCA_012513125.1 Treponema sp.
CTTGAAATCCACCTGAATCAGTCAGAAAATTCTTGTTCCATTTTGAAAAACCATGAAGTCCGCCAGCTTCTTGAATTAAATCAGCACCTGGTCTTAAAAAAAGATGATATGTATTTGCAAGAATTATATCAAAATCTATTTCTTCCAAAAATTCTTATGGCATTGCTTTTACTGTAGCATTTGTTCCAACAGGCATAAAAACTGGAGTTTGAACATCTCCATGAGGAAGATGCAAAACACCTGTTCTTGCAATTCCATCTTTTGATTTGTGTTTTACCGAAAAATAATCCATAATAATTTATTACTCCACTAACTATGTTCTTGAGAATTTTACCAATATTATACTAGCTATTACAAATAGGAAAACCGGAAACCACGCTCCCCAAAATGGAGAAATCATACTTTTGCTTGCCATAATCATTGTAACCATTTGCAATACATAAAATAAGACATCAGCAAAAACCGAAGACGCCAAACTTATCAAAAGTACATTTTTTTTAGTTTTTCCAGTAAGTCCTATCGCTAAAAATACAACAATAAAAACTATACATGGAAAAGCAAATTTTTTATAGTATTCTGATAATTCTGTTTGATATGGCAAAACTGCTTTTTTCAAGTGTTCTATGTATATTTTTGCGTCATGAATATTTACTGCTTCTATTTTAATATCTGTTCTTTTAAATATTTCATATGATTCAGTAAGCTTTTCAACATATTCCCTTTGAACTGGCACAATGGAAATTGTTCCTTCTAAATTCTTATATTGAATAGCACTCTGAAGAACCCAACATAGATTATCTTCATCCCACCTAGCTAAATCAGAATAAATAATTGAATCCAAATTCTTCTTATCATCTCTAAAAATAAAATAAGCGTTTTCAAGTCTTTTTAAAACATCATTGTAATGCTTTACTTTATAAATTATTTTGGAATTTTCAGAAAGAACAATAACATCTTCATTGTCTTGAACATCAATTTTTCGTATCAATTTATCTTGAAGTTCTATTTTCTTTTCTTGACAAGGAACAACAACTTGATCATCAAAAAAGAACAACATAAATGATACAAACAGTGAAAATATCAATATTGGAAAAGTAAATTTTATAAGAGAAATTCCAGAAGCAAAAAGTGCCTCAAGTTCATTATGAGCAAATAAATCGCTTAAAGTATATGAAGTTGCAAATAAAATCCCCATTGGAGTCGCAAACCAAATTGTTTTTGGCGTATAATACAGCATTACAAGTAAAATATCCTTGGGCAACGCTTTTTGCTGTAGATATTGCGAAATATATGTAAATAAATCCACAAGATTCAATATAAGAGCAAAAAAAACAACTGAACCAATAAAAACAGGAATGACTTTCTTTAAAATATATAAAACTAATCTCATTTTTTTATAAGCCTTATATAAAATAATACACCAAGAATCCCAATGATAAAATTCGGAAACCAGATAGTCATAAATCCATTCAAACCAATTCTATATACAAGAAGTTGTCCCGATATTTGCAACGACCAATTCAATACACAAACAACAAGACCAATCAATAAACCTATTGTTTGTCCATTATTCTTTCCAAAGATAATTGCTATTGAAAAAGCAAAAAAAGCAAAGAAAAACGAAGCAAATGGCAATGCAAACTTTTTGTAATATTCCATTGACCAAATATTTATCAATTGTGAAGGTGTATCTGTAGTTTTTAAAAACTTAATCTGATTTTTAACATCATACGAAGTCATTTCATTTGGATTTTGGTTTGTATTGCCAGTAATTACTGAATCAAATATATTCAATAAAAGCTTATCTGCGTTAATTACGTCAAAATTATTTCGTTTTTGTGTATCAACAGAAAGAATGATTGCATCGTTCATATCAAATTGCATAACAACCCCCTCTTCCTTTGAACTCACCAAATTTGATGAACCCGCTGAAATTATTTTTTGAGTGCCGTCATTGCTTTCTTCAAATATTACTACATCCGAAACAAGATTATCTATAACATCGCCAATAACAACAGCCTCTGACCCTAATTTTTTTACACTATTCGCCTCAATTTCAATAGTAGGTTTTGCCGACGCCAATTCGAGCATTAGTCTGTTTGCCTTCAACGAACCAAGTGGCAAAAGGTAATCATTTGTAAAAAAATAAATTACAGAAATAATCATACCCAAAATAAGAACAGGTTTTAGAATTAATTTAAAGCCATAACCAGAAGCTCTAATAATTAAAATCTCATTATCACTCATCATTCGACCAATACACATGAGAAAACCAACTAAAGTTGCATAAGGTGCCGATTGAGCAATAATGCCGGGAAAATAAAAAAATAACAATTTAACGACAGACCACAAAGGAACCGAAGCTGACAATAATCTTTGTGCAATTAGAATAATCTGATTCACAAAAAAAATCATAAAGAAAAACAAAAAACTAACTATAAAATACAAAAAGAGTTCTTTATAAATATACCGAGTAAGAATTTTGTCATGTAGAACTAATGAACGTTGAAGTTTAATTCTTTTTACAAATAAAATAATATATCTGCTTTGAGTATAGATTTGTTTATAAAGAGTTAAAATCTTATCTTTCAATAATTTGAACATTTCTGCTATTTTTTGATTAAACACCAGTTGAGCCAAATCCTTTATTTCCACGTTCTGTTGTGGATAAACTATCAACGATTGAAAAGTCAGCTTGAATTACAGGACTAATAATTATTTGTGCAATTCTATCTCCACTATTGATAACAAAATCTTCTTCACCCAAATTAATTAGAATTATTTTTAATTCTCCTCTATAGTCGCTATCAATTGTACCTGGAGTATTCAACACTGTGATTCCATTTTTTGCCGCCAAACCAGAACGAGGTCTAACTTGTATTTCATATCCAAGCGGAATTTCAAAAAAAAGCCCTGTTGGAACTACCTTAAATTTTCCTTTTTTCAACAATAATGGACTATCAACAAGAGAACATACATCCGCACCTGCGGCTCCTGCAGTTTTATATTCAGGAACAACAGCTCCATTTTTCGCTATACATTTTACTTTAACATTCATATTTTAATTATAACTGAATAAAAATAAAAAAAAAAGTCAGTTTAGATTATAAACTGACTTTTTCAAATTCAATTAGTTTGAATTATTTATTTTCTAGAGCATCAATATAAGAAAGATTTAATCTTCCCTGTTTATCAACTTCTAGCAATTTAACTGGAATCTGTTGTCCTTCTTTCAATACATCAGTTACTTTATTAACTCTTTGTTTTGAAAGTTTTGAAATATGGCACAAACCTTCTTTTCCTGGAAGAATTTCTATGAAAGCACCAAAATCCATGATTCTTTTTACTGTTCCTTGATAAATTGTTCCAACTTCTGGATCTTCTGTAATACCTTTAATTGCTTTTTTAGCTTCTTCTGCGGCAATAACTGTTTTTCCAAAAATCGTAACAGTTCCATCATCGTCAGTATTAATTGTAACACCGTACTGAGCACATAATGCTTTTACATTTTTTCCACCAGGTCCAATCAAAGCTCCAATTTTATCAACAGGAATCTTTGTTGTGATAATCTGAGGTGCAGTCTTTGATAATGGTTGAGGTTTATCAATACAACTTTCCATTATACCAAGAATATGAAGTCTTCCGACTCTAGCTTGTTCCAATGCATTTTTCATGATTTCAGTTGTAACACCAGGAATCTTTATATCCATTTGGAAACCAGTAATACCATCTCTAGTTCCTGCTACTTTAAAGTCCATATCGCCAAGATGATCTTCTTCTCCAAGAATATCAGAAAGAATCTTATATCTTTCATAATGTTCGCCTTCTGTAATAAGACCCATTGCAATACCGGCAACCATTCTCTTCATTGGAACACCAGCTGCTAACATACATAAAGTTCCACCACAAGTTGAAGCCTGTGAAGAAGAAACATTTGATTCCATAATTTCAGAAACTACACGTACTGTATAAGGGAATTCTTCTCTTGAAGGAACCATTGGTGCTAAAGAACGCCGAGCCAAGTTTCCATGCCCAATTTCTCGTCTTCCTGTTGTTAATTTTCCTGTTTCACCAACAGAATATGGTGGGAAATTGTAATGAAGAATAAAATGTTCGCTTCTATCGCCATCAATATCATCATAAGACTGTTCATCAAGAGTTGTTCCTAAAGTACAAACAGCTAAAGATTGAGTTTCACCACGTGTAAACAAAGCTGATCCATGAGGAGTTGGCAAAACATTAATTTCGCAAGTAATAGGTCTAATTTCATCAGTCTTACGACCATCAATTCTGACCCCTTCATCAAGGATAGATTTTCTTAACAATTTATACTGAATATCGTCCATTAAAGTGCAGAATAATTTAGCCTGAACTGGATCTTCCAATTGTTCAGCATATTTTGATGCTAATTCTTTTTGAACTTTGGCAATTGCAATTCCACGATTCTGTTTGCCATCTCTAAAACAAGCTTCTTTTAAAAGTGGAGTAGCATCTTTTTCAATTTGCTCTGCATTGTTCAATGAAATATCAAGAGGATTTAATGGAAGTTTTTCCTTGCCACATTTCTTCTGCAATTCTTCTTGAAGCAAACACATATCTGTAATAAAGCCTTGAGCCTTATCAAGAGCACCAAGCATTACTTCCTCAGAAACTTCATTGGCACCGCCTTCAACCATTGTAAAACCGTCTTTAGTTCCGGCTACAACAATTTCTAGTTCAGCTTCTTCAATTTGTTTAAATGTTGGATTTATGATATATTCACCATTCAAATATCCAACACGGCAAGCCGCTACAGGACCATGGAATGGAATATCAGAAATTGTAGTAGCCGCAGAAGCTGCTATAACTGCCAAAATATCCTGAGTATGAATTCCATCTGCAGAAACACATGTTGGAACAATCTGCAATTCATGACCAAAAGATGGTTCAAAAAGAGGACGCATTGGACGGTCAATAAGACGTGAAACCAAAATTTCCTTATCCTTAGGTCTTCCTTCTCTTTTTACAAATCCACCAGGAATTTTTCCTGCTGCATAAAATTTTTCATTATATTCAACTGTAACAGGAACAAAATCCTGACCTTCTGTTACTGAACTTGAAGCACAAATTGTTGCAATAACCGCAGCTC
>JAAZCS010000319.1 GCA_012513125.1 Treponema sp.
CTAGATTATTGCAAAACTAATTTTGATAATGATAAAACAGCCGATTTTTCAGTAGATTTTGATTTTGAATCACCAATATCACAAGTTTCAAAAATACAAGAACCAGTTTCTACATATCAAAAACATATTTCTTATAAAGCACCATCTTTTCCTTATGAAACAAAGACTTATTCATCCGATTTCCGCTCTAAATATTTAGACGTAAAATATAACAATAATTCAGACACAAAAAATCTTGCAGAATTAGCAATACAACTATCATCAAACAAATCAGAAAATGAAGATTATTCAACTTTAGAAAATTCCAAAATTAAATTCATTGGATTTGCATTGGGAACATTTCTTTTAGCAGAAAAAAACAACTGCTTATACATTCTCGACCAACACGCTGTCCACGAAAGAATTCTTTTTGATAGAATTATGACTTCTCAAGGTAAAAGTCAATCTTTATTACTCCCCTATAAAATTAAAACAGAATCAAAAACTCAGGACAATCAGCTTGAAAAAATAAAAGATGAACTTACTAGAATTGGTTTTAAAACATCTAAAATAAAAGATGGTGAATGGGAAATAACGTCAATTCCAGAAAGATGGACTGGTTCTGAATATGAACTAAAATCTCTTATTTTAGTAAAACACACTGAACCATCTGAAATAATCCGTTCAATAGCTGCATTAACTGCTTGCAAGGCAGCTATAAAAGATGGATATGTAATAGACAAAGATGTGGCTACTGAGCTTGTGGAAAAGGCATTCCTTTTACCCGATCCACATTGCCCACACGGAAGACCAATTTATACTGTACTATCAAGAGAGCAATTATTCTCTCTAGTTAAGAGAACCTAATAAAGAAGATACTTCTGACGCCTTGTATGAAGGATTCTTTTCTTGAATATATATTAAATATTTCTCAGCATTAGTATTATCACTCAATTGCATACAAACTTTTGCCAATTCAATATAAGCATCCCAATTTTTATCGTCTGTTTTTAATAAATCTAAATAAATTGTCTTTGCATTATTGTAGTCGCCATTTTTGACATAAGCTTTTGCTAAATTGTATCGAACATCATCATTTTTTGAATCAATCTTTAAAGCATTTTGAAAAAATTTAATCGAATTTGCATAATCTTCATTGAGTAGATATGCACTTCCCAAATTATTATTTGCTTCAAAATTATCATTCTGATTGTTATAAACTTGCAAGAACAAGCTAAGAGCTGTATCAACGTTAGGAGGCTCAATTGTCATGTACATTACGCCTAAATTTATTTTTGTTTTATTGTGATTTGGATTAATTTTCAAAACTTCCATATAGCACGGAATAGCCAAATCAGATTTTCCATTTTTATCCAAAATAAGTGCATAATTATAAATAATATTAACTTTAGATGCATCATTCTTTACATTATTTATACCGTCATATGCTTCTTTTGCGTATTTTTCAGCATCTTCAAATTTATTTTCATCAAATAATATAGTTGAAAGATTATATTTCACCAATATTTGCTCTTCACTCAAACTTAATAAAGCCAACGCTTTTCTATAATTATTTTCTGCTTCTAAAATATTGCCATTTTGATAATAAGTAGATCCCAATTCTGTTAGTGCTGAAGTATTAGTATTGTTTAATTTCAATACATTTGAATATGCTTCAATTGCACCAGCTAAATCATTTCTTTTTTTCAACAATCTAGCTAATTCCATATAGGCTTTTTCATGCCGTGGATCAATATCAATCGTTTTTCTAAATGCAGAAAGAGCAGCAGTATCATTTTTCAACTGTTTTTGAGTAATTCCAAGATTATATCTACTTGGGGCAAATTTATTGTTTTTTTCACAAGAAGTAGTAAAAGAACTGACAGCTTCTGTATATTTTTTAAGCCTATACTGAAGTTTTCCTAAATCATAGTAATATAAATAATTATTTGGATCATTTTGAACTGCCTTTAACATTTCTGACAACGCTAATTGCAAATTGTTTTCATCAATTGCATTTTGAGCAAGAATATAATGAGAAACTGAATCATTTGGATTATCAGCAATCGCTTTTTTTGCCATTTCGACAGCATCTTTCATAAGTTTTGCTTTATCTTCTTTTGAATTAGCTTTTTGTGCCGCATCATACAATGATTCAGCAATTTCGGATTTTTTTGATGCGGAAAATTGACCATTATCATCAATTGAAGGCATTATCGAATTTGCTTTTTCAAAATGTTTCATTGCCTCATCAATATTGCCTGTAGCCAAAGCCGTTTTTCCAAGTCGAATTTCTTCATTAACAGAATCAATTTCTTTTTTTAGTGCAGCATTCTTTTTTGCCAATTCTTCTTCTTGAGCTTTTCTTTTTTCTTCAGCTAATCTTTTTCTTTCTTGCTCAGCCTGTTCTTGAGCAAGTTTTTCGGCAGCTTCTTCTTGATTTTTTTCATCCTGTTTTTTCAAAAAATCTTCCATCGATTTTCGGCTTTCTTCCGCTTGCATTTTTGATTGATTCAGAGCGTCTTGCATAGACGACATTGCAGAATTGAGTCCACTAGTAATATCTGAAGTGTTTATATCGACTTTTACATTGCTAACTTCAGTTTTACCAGAATTAGCTTCAGCTTCTTTTTTTTGTTTTACAATTCTATTTAATAAACCAATTACATCTTGGTTATCACCATCTTTCAACAAAAGTTCGTCCAATAAACCCAATGCTCTATCATATTCGCCCAATGAAGCATAATTTTCGGCTAGTTTAATTGTATTATTAGTTGACGACATTGCCTTATTTGAAGCACAAGAACGTATTGATAAAGTAAAAACTACAGCCAAAACAAGTACTACAACTCCACAAATAATTACAATTGCTCTTTTTTTATTCATATTTTCCTCAATAAAAATTAATCTAATTCAGATTCGTGTTCATAATCAATTATATCTTCTGCACCAGACGACATATTTGTTGAATCTGTATTCTGTAGCGAATTTGCTACATCTTCAAGCATTTTTCTTCTTTTTTCAGCTTCTTCAATTCTTTTTTGCTCATCAATCTTCCTCTGCTCCTCTTCCTGACGCTCTTTTTCAATTCTTTGTCGCTCAAGCTCTTCATTCATCAACTGTTCTTCTTTTTCCCTCTGAATTCGTTGTTCTTCTTCCAATTTACGTTGCTCTTCTTGTCTAATTAATTCACTTTTCAATAAATCTATTAAAGCCAAAATATTTTCTTTTTGAGAATCTTCAGGAACTAATTCCAAGTACTTTGAATAATCGTCGATGGCTTCATTCAATGCACTTGAAAGGACATATGCATTGGCTCTATTTAAATAAACCTTTGAAAACGCTGAATCAGATACGATTGCCAAAGAATAGCATTTTATTGCATTTTCATAATTTTTCATTACAAAATAAGAATTTCCTTCGTTGTATAATAATATTTTCTTATTTGAAATTGAAGACTTCATTCCTTCTTCATAAGCATCCACAGATTTTTGATACTCTCCTATCTGGAAGTAACTCAAACCCAAAAAATTATATGTTGAAGAAGAAATATCACCCGCAGATATTTCATTTTTCAACAAAACTATAGCATCAGAAGGTTTATTATTTGCAAACATTTTTTCCCCTTTCGATTCAGAAAAAGAAAAAAAAGGAACAAAAAGAAATAAAAAAATCATCATTTTAATTTTATTTTGCATTAGATATTATCCTCTTA
>JAAZCS010000320.1 GCA_012513125.1 Treponema sp.
AAAATGCAATAAAAGAAAATACAGCCTATTATCAATCCAGCTTGAACAATAAAAAATACAGAAATTTTACCTTGATGAATAAAAAAGTCGTTGAAATTGTAGCCTGCATAACTTGCAAAAATCATTGACGGAGGATCACCTACTAAAGTCGCCGTTCCTTCCAAATTCGACATCACTGCAAGACCAATCATAAAAGGAATAGGATTAAGCTTAAGCTTCTTTGATAAAGCAATTGCAATTGGAGCCATGACTAACACGGTAGCTACATTTTCTACAAAAATAGAAATAAATCCTGTCATTGCCAAAATTAAAACTACCGCAATTCCCGTATTTGGAGAATGAAGAACTATTAAATCTGCAATTCTTGATGGAACTTTTGAATAAATAAACAAAGCTGCAATAATCATACTGCCAATATAAATCATTAAAATATTCCAATTTATTAATTCTGTAAATGAATGAGTTATTGCAAAAAATCTATTATCACTTCCACTAAATATTTGATTTGGAAAAATCACTCCAAGAATCAAAACAATTAATAAAGCTGTCGTTGTAATCCATACTTTTTTATTTTGAAAAAATATTACTAATATGTACATTAATACAGCTAATGTCAAAACAATCCATTTAAATTCCATAAAAAATCCTTATTTATTATTCTAATTTAATAATTTTTGTAATGAAGGACAAATTGACAACATCGCATCAAGCACACTTTTACATTCATCTTCATCTTTATAGCAAAGATTAATATTATCTTTTCTTCCAATTGAAACAACTAAAAAAGATGAATCATAATTAGCTTGTTCATTTTTTGGCAATTGCAAAACAGGAAAAGACATAATATCAGAATAATAAACAACCTCTGAATTGCAAATAACGCCATTTTGATAAATTCCATTCAGCGAATATAAAACTATTTCCTTTGTAATTATAAAAACACCAAGAATCGCACATCCAGAAATCATCAAATTCATTGAAAGACTTAATTTTCTAAAGAGTTCTAGCAAAACAATTACAAAACAAAGTACATAAATAATTAGAGAAAGTGGTGATTTTTTCTTTGTTTTTATATGAACACAATTTCCCATTTTTGCCAAAATTTGCTTTTTATAAAAAGGAAAAAGCAAAAGACTTCCAAACATAATTATGTATGAAATTATACAAATGTAGCTTGTTTTCATTTTTACTCCAGAATCATTGATTTTTATTAATAAATTTTTTAAGTGCATTCGCAGTTGAAACAAACGCAATTGGAATTTCTTTTATACTTTCTTCATCTTTTACAGAATATGCAACAAAAGAACAAACTTCACTTTCCTGACGATGTAGTTTTGATATATATTCATTGATATTTCTATATTTTTGGTCTATTTTCGCAGTAAAAAAACAATCACATGTTTTATATTCAACATTTTTATAAGGATAAGTATTTGGAAAAGAACATAAATATTCAATATCTCCAATATTAACGCCGATTTCTTCAAGACATTCACGCTTTGCTGCTTCTTCACTTGTTTCATCAGCATTTGCAAAACCGCCAGGAATCGCCAAAAAACCTTTTCTTGGGTCTTTATTTCTTACTTCAAAAAGAACGTTCTTATCTTCATCATAAATTATTATTCCAACTGCTGAAGCAACATTTCTGAAAAGTTCAAATTCACAGTCAGGACAAAACCACTTGATATTGTCAATATTCTGGATATTTTTTTCTCCACACATTGGACAAAGATTAAAATTATTTATCATTTAAAGCCCCTTGCTGTCATAGAATCTGCTAAAGCCTCTGATTTTCTTATAGTTTGAATTATTAACGGAACAATAAGTGGCAATACAGCCTTAATTTTTCCAATTTTACCAGATGCTTTTCCTAAACCACCCCTAATTATTTGAGTTTTTATTATTGATGATGATTCTTCAATTAACAAAGGAATAAATCTAAAAATTATTTCAACAATTACCAAAAAATATCTTACAGGAATTTTTATCAGGTTTAATGGAGATAATAATACTCTCAAACCATCTATCAAATCGTATTCAGGTGTTGAAACAAAAAATGCACTTATTGCACCAATGGATGCCAAGGTTCTAAGCATTGTCGCAAAACAAAATAAAAGCTTAGAAGGCGTAATCATAAACCATTTCCACGTTGTAAACATAAACTCGCCATCAATCGCAGGATGAAAAATCATTTGAAATACACTGAAAAACAAAAGAAAAGGCATTATTTTAATACAAGCCGATAAATACTTCTTTAATGAAAAATTTGCCAAAACGCAATACGTAGCAGAAACAGCAACCATTAATAAACATGCCCAAACAGGTCTTACAGCAAGCGAAAAGATAAAAATTATTACAAATGAAATTATACGCAAGACCGGATGAAGTTTTTTAATCCTGCTTTCTCTTTCGGCACCAGATAAAAAGAAAGAGGATTCTCTTAATTTATTCAGTAAATTTATTGATGATGTAACTTCTAATTCAGGTAAATTATTTTCGTCACAATCACTTGCAACAGTATCAAGAACTATCTTTCCTTTTTCAATTCTGATTTCACTATCAGCTGCTTCCGCTTCTTCTTTTTTATGTGTTGTAAAAATAACTGTTTTGCCTTGTTCTGTTAATTCTTTCATCAATTTCATTATTTTATAAACTGATTCAGTATCTAAACCTGCTGTTGGCTCATCAAACAAAACAATATCACTGTCTAAAGCCAAAATTCCGGCAATAGACAATCTTCTTTGTTCTCCACCAGACAAAAAGAAAGTCTGTCTATCTCTAAATTCTTCATATGGGAGATTTGCTATATTCATTGCATTTTTTACTTTTTCAAGCAATTCACTTCCAGAAACACCCTTATTTTGCAATCCGAAAGCAACATCATCTACAGCAAATTTTTCAAAAAGAGCATCGCTGCTATTTTGCTGTACTAAAGATGGTTTTGATAACGAATAAATTGTGCCACTTTCGCATTCAAGTAACCCTGAAA
>JAAZCS010000321.1 GCA_012513125.1 Treponema sp.
GCCATAGTGGAGAGGCAATACCCGTTCCCATTCCGAACACGGAAGTCAAGCTCTCTTACGCCGATGATACTGCTCTTTAGCGGGAAAGTAGGTAGCTGCTGGCTTTTTTTATTTTAAATCTTTTTTTTATAAGAGAAAAAACTGATTCATAATTACCACAGAATGTAATAAAATATTCCTATAGGTAATAAAATGACAGAAATAATTAATCCAATTCTTAGCGGATTCTATCCAGATCCCACAATTTGTGAAGCTAACAATAAATTTTATATTGTAAACTCTTCTTTTGCATATTTTCCAGGACTTCCAATATTTGAAAGTGATGATTTGTGCAATTGGAAACAAATAGGCAATATCATAGCAAATCAAAAACAGATGACTTTTTGTAATGATGGAATTTCACGTGGATTATTTGCACCTACACTGAGATATCATAACAAAAAATTTTACTGTATTTGTACAAATGTTGATAATGGTGGAAATTTCTTTGTAACAGCAGATAAACCTGAAGGACCATGGTCAAATCCTATTTGGATTAAGAATGCCCAAGGTATCGATCCATCTTTATTTTTTGATGATGATGGAACTGTATGGTATATCGGTACTAGACCAAATCATAATGGACCTGTTCGTAATGGGGATTGGGAAATATGGATTCAAAAGATTAATATTAAAACTGGAGAATTAATAGGGGAATCAAAAAGCATATGGAATGGAGCACTTCGTAATTGCATATGGCCAGAAGGTCCTCATATTTATAAAATAAACAATAAATACTATTTATTACATGCAGAAGGTGGAACTGGTCCCGATCATGCTGTATGTATTGCTCGTTGTAATACAATTGATGGGGAATGGGAAGGTAAAGCAAGCAATCCAATTTTAACACATCGTCATTTAGGAAAGACTGCTGGTATTATTTATGTTGGTCACGGAGATTTAGTCTATAATGACAAAAATAATACTTGGTGGATGGTTTGTTTAGCTTCAAGACCATATGGAAAACAAAATGCAAGATATTGTAATATGGGACGTGAGACTTTCTTAGTACCTGTAAAGTGGGAAGATGAATGGCCTGTTGTGTCATGGGAAACAGGTTTAATTGAGCAAAGCTATTACTTAGATGGTAGAATAAACAAAGGTAAAGTAGAAAAAGAACCATTATTTACAGATTATGACAATTTTGACGAAGACACCCTAAGAGATTATTGGGTTAGTATTGGTGTAATTGATAGCAAAATAATCAATACTACTGATAGAAAAGGCTTTTTGAGATTATATTCTGCAAATAATATTAATGAACTTGGCGAAAGGTCAATTTTACTAAGAAGACAAACATCGTTTAGTTATATTGCTGAAGCATCGATTGATTTTGATTTTAGAAATGATAATGATAGAGGTGGTTTAATTTGTTTTCAAAATGAATTTTATAACTATAAAATGCAAGTCATTAGGAAGAATAGTCAAAACTTTGTTCAGTTGATTAAAAATGAAAAAAATTGTTCAGAAGTTGTTATAGAAGATAAAATAGAAGATAAATCACAATTATCAATCAAATTAAAAGTGATAGCAGAAAAACAGAATATCCGGTTTTATTATTCATTGAATGAAAAAGAGACATTGTTGTGTGATAATATTGACGGTAGCATTTTAAGTATTGAAAAAGCAGGTGGTTTTGTAGGATCATTAATTGGTGTTTATTGCGAATCAGATAAAAAAGATTTCTTTATTGACGTAGATTGGTTTAAATATAATGATGTATCAAAGGACTGGATTAATCATGGGTAATCAACTGACTGTTAAAGGTATATATGGCTCTGGAATGGTTTTGCAGCGAAATAATGTAAATTGTATTTTTGGAACGGCTATAAAAAATTCAACTGTTTCTGTTATATTTCGTAATAATTTGGAATCAAATATTGTTGATAATAATGGAAACTGGAAGATTCTTTTTAATTCTGGTGATAAGGGTGGACCTTTTCAATTATCTGTTAAGACCGATACAGATGAGATACTTTATGATGATGTTTATGTTGGTGAAGTTTGGGTTAATTCAGGTCAGTCAAATGCACAACTTCCAATGTCAAGAATGAAATTTTCGTATCCGGATGAATTTCAACTTGCTAAAAATGAAAATATTCGAATGATAACTATTCCAATTAAATATTCATTTGATGGTGAAAAAGATAGTGTAGAAAATCCGACATGGATTTGTGCTTCTCCACAAACTCTTGGAGAGATGTCTGGAACGGGTTATTTTTTTGCAAAAAAATTGGCCAAAGAACTTGATTTACCAATAGGAATTATTAATGCGAGTCAAGGTGGCTCTCCAATTGAATCGTGGATGAATGAAGATTCATTGAAGAAAATTAAAGATGAAAAATATTTTGAAAGATTAGAATTCTGTAAAAATCCTAAGAATATAACAAATGATATTGAAATTTCACAAAAGAAAGCAAAAGAATGGAATGATTCATTGCAGGAAAATGATATTGGGCTGAAGGAAGATTGGCTGAATGTTGATATGAATAAAGTAAATGATTCATGGACAGATTTTCAGATTCCGGGTAAGTTCAAGTTAAATGGTGAAAGTGGTATTGTTTGGTTCAAAAGGGAAATAGAATTAACTAAATCTCAGGTTGAAAAATTTAATAATACTCAGACTTTTCTGTGGTTAGGAACAATTATTGATTCTGATGAAGTTTGGGTAAATGGAATAAAATGTGGTGAAACTCCATATAC
>JAAZCS010000024.1 GCA_012513125.1 Treponema sp.
CATTTATAGCTTTAGCAGAATCAAGATAATCATTTATTTCATTCTGATAGCTTTGATGATTTATAGATATAAAGTAAATCATCGAAACGGTAACAAAACAAATTAAAAGCATAATTGAAAAACCGGTAATGAGTATTTTTTTTACCCTTATTTTTTCTATTGAAACTTTTTTCAAAACTCAAACTCCTCTTCATAGATTATAGATTAGATTTTTTAATTTTTAAATAATCAAAAATCCTTATCTATACTATATAATCCTAGTCAATTCGTTTAAAATCATTGTTGTCTTGATAAACGACTCTTCATTTAAATTCTCGACATTATCTTCATTTGTATGAAACATTTTCCACGTTTTTGGAATATAAATTTGTGCATCCTCGTCATTTTTCAATTCAGAATAACTTTTTCTACATTTGTTTAAATATTTTAAATAGAAGTCAATTTCATCGCTAGGCAGCATAGTTATTGCACAAGAAGAAATCCCATTTGCAAGAAAACTTGCATTATCACTATATCCGGTTGGAAGAATAAAATATTTTCCGTCTCCTGCACTTTGAAGTGTTCTTATAGCCTTATTCTCTATCTTTTTATATTTATTTATAAAATCAGTAGCAACATTAGTTGGAAACTTATTTTCGCTAATAACCGGAATTGTTCATCGTCCCATACTATCAAAAATAAAAATATCATCATTTACAATATTCAATTTTTTAAATAACAATGCCAAATCATAAGAACCTTGAGAAGAAACTCCTTTTTCAGATAATTCCTCACCATCTGTAAAAATTAAACGAATATTATGAAAAGTTTGCATTTTGAATAATCTTGTTGCCCACTCAAGCATACAATAAACAACCATACTATTATCATTTGCACCCATTGAATTTGGAGCCCTGTCATAATGAGCAATTACTGTTTTTATATTGAACATTGGCTCGTATTGATACAGAGGAAATTTTACATAAATATGATTTTTTCCAGAAATTGAAATAACAGGAGCTTCAATTCCATATTCCATTAAGTAATCTTGAATAAACTTTTTCCGATCCGTTTGAGGAGATAAAAAATTCAAAAATGATTCGCTAACTTTTTGCATACGTTAATTATAAGTTCTTTATGGAAAAAAAACTACTTCAGAAAAATTATTAACTTCTATTTAATTTTTTTACATATACTTAAAATATTGAAATTAAATCTTATATATTGTATCGTTCATTAATAATATAAATTGTATTAATTCTGGAGGATTTCCTATGAATGTTTTAGAAAACTATCTTAAATATTGCAATAATAAACCTAATGTTGCAATGACAGCCTATGTGGCAAATTTACAGCAAGTTGCTGCCGTCGGTCCTGAAATTGCGGCTGATATTGTAAATGAACTTGAAAATCAAAGAAGCCACTTAAAGCTAGTTGCAAGTGAAAATTATTGTTCACTAAATGTTCAAGCTGCAATGGGAAACCTTTTAACTGATAAATATGCTGAAGGATATCCAGAACATAGATATTATGGTGGATGTGTTAATATCGACGCTGTTGAGAACACTGCAGCACATGAAGCTGAAGCTTTGTTCAACGCTGAATATGCTTATGTTCAACCTCATTCAGGAGCAGATACAAATTTAGTTGCATATTGGGCAATCTTATCAAAAACAATTGAAACTCCAACATTGGAAGAACTTGGTGTAAAATCTCTTGGTGAATTAACTGATGCTCAATTTGATATGCTTAGAAAAAAGTTTGGAAATCAAAGATTAATGGGATTAGATTATTCTTGCGGTGGACACTTAACTCATGGATACAGAATGAATGTTTCAGCAAGAATGTTTGAAAGCCATCCTTATGGTGTAGACAAAGAAACAGGACTTCTTGACTATGATGCAATTGAAAAACAAGCAATGGAAGTAAAACCACTAATTTTATTAACTGGATTTTCTGCTTATCCAAGAAAAATCAACTTCAAGAGATTCCGTGAAATCGCAGATAAATGTGGAGCAGTTTTAATGGTTGATATGGCACATTTTGCCGGTTTAGTAGCTGGAAAAGTATTAACTGACGATTTTGATCCTGTAAAATGGGCTGATGTTGTAACTACAACAACACATAAAACACTCCGTGGTCCACGAGGAGCTATCATTCTTTGCAAAAAAGAATTTGCAGATTATGTAAACAAAGGTTGTCCTATGGTTTTAGGTGGGCCTTTAGGTCATGTTATGGCAGCTAAAGCAATTGCATTTAAAGAAGCAAGAACAAAAGAATATCAAGATTATGCACATAATGTTGTAAAAAATGCACAAGCTCTTGCCGCTGCTTGTATGAAAAAAGGAATGATTTTACAAACTGGAGGAACTGACAACCACTTGATGCTAGTTGATGTTACAACTTATGGTCTTACTGGAAAACAGGCTGAAGCTGCATTATTTAAATGTGGAGTTACAGCAAACGCAAACGCTCTTCCTTATGATAAAAACGGTGCATGGTGGACAAGCGGAATCAGAATTGGAACTCCAGGATTAACAACTTTGAAGATGAATGAAGAAGATATGTGTGAAGTTGCTGACATTATCGATTTAGTATTAAAAGGAACAAAACCTGGTCTTACAAAAGAAGGAAAACCAGCAAAAGGAAAGATCGAACTTGATGCAGACACAGAAATGAAAGCTAAAAACAGAGTAAAAGCTCTTCTTTCAAAACACGTGCTTTACCCAGAACTTGACTTGGACTTCTTAAAATCACAATTTGTAAAATAGTTTTATAAATTCAACAAAATATAGCCATTAATAAAATATTTTAAAAACGAACAAAACGTTCAATATAATCTATTTCTATTAATGGCTTTTTTTTAAGTAAATAATTGATTTTTAACTTAAAAACACATACAATATAAGTATGAATACAAAGAAGAAAGTTCGTTTATCAGATATTGCTCAACAGCTGAATATCAGTACTGTTACAGTTTCAAAAGCATTATCAAATAAAGAAGGCGTTGGCGAAGACCTAAGAAAAGAAATTAAAAAAGTTGCAAATCAGATGGGCTATAGGC
>JAAZCS010000025.1 GCA_012513125.1 Treponema sp.
GATGCAGATGGTGTGACGTTTGCTATTATTGTAGACAGCACAACAAATATATCCCGTCTTCAAAAAAAGATATGTGATTCCTCTACAGGAAATAAAGATTGTGTTTTTGTTATCCCTAAAAAATATCAAGAAATTAAACATTTTATTTCGGAGTATGATGCAGTTCAAACATTGATGCAAACTGTGAACGATGATCCAGTTTTATTCGAGGACTATGAAGTAATCTATGAGGATCTAAGAGATGTACTGCGCTCCTTTATTGGTGTATATACACGCCCAGAAAAACATGGTGCGATATATATCCATAATGGAAAGAAGAAAAAAATTGTGAGGAAGTCAGGCCTGACAAAACTATTGTCTGATATTTGTGATGACATTTTTGAATTAACTCCAACAATAAATAATGAGATGATTAACAAAGATGAGCCAACGAATGTTACAAAACATAGTCGCGAGAAAATTGTATCGGGGTTATTGCGTACTAACCTAGAACCAAATCTTGGACTTTCTGGAAATGGACAAGAAGTTTCTATTATGCGGAGTACTTTAATTAATACAAATATCCTTGTTCAAAATGACTCGATGATAAAGTTGAATTTATCTCCCGAAGATCCGCTATTGGCTGGATTACTAGCTTCAATAGAAGAATTTATTGTTGGAACGAGAAAGAAAACAAAAAAGAATTTCAAACTTCTGTATGATGAATTGATCGGAGCAAAACTCAAAATAGGACTTCGAAAAGGACTTATTCCTATTTATCTATCAGTTGTAATACACAAATATAAACAAGATATTATTATTTGCGATCAAATTGGTCAAGTCCCGCTAACGGCTGACACTATAGAACAAATTAATTCGAAGCCTGAATTATTTACACTATCATATATTAATTGGAGCCCGCAAAAAGAAAAATATGTTTCATCATTAGAAGAGCTTTTTGCCAATTATTCTTCCGATGACAATGCTTCAACGTCATATGATCATGTATTACTGTTAATGAAGCGGTGGTATATGTCGCTGCCAAAATATTCAAAGAACGTTAGGGTTATTAATGGAATAACAATCACTAAAAAAGACCGTGGATTGATTAGTGAACTTCGTAAAAATACAGGAAGTTACGATTTTGTCTTCGATAATCTTCCAAGGAATTATGGGCTTAGTGGGGTTGGTAAAACTCTTGTGAAACATATTGAAAAGACAAAACAAATCTATGATAATGCATTGGAATGTTTAAAGAATGAATTGGCACAGATATTACGAAATACATTTTGCACTCTTGATTCTTCAAATTGTGAAAAAATGTCTCTCACTTCAATTATCCGCGACTGGTGTGAAAAACTTGAACCAGAAGCATTTGAACAACTGTTTTCTGATGGGACGAATCGATGTCTAAAACTATTTAATGAAGTGACAAATGATGAAGATGCTTTCATTGAAAAAACAGCGAAAATGGCAACAGATTTACGAATTGAGGACTGGGACGAAGATATAATTACGCTATTTGAAAATAATATAAAGCAGTACCGTGAAACTGCAGAATCATTTCACCATGAGAAAGAAAGAGACATATCACCAAATAGCGATGAAGACTACGAATTGATTTTTAAAGAAAAAAATGGAGACAAAATTATAAAAAGGTTTGCAAAGGTTGAAGACAGCAGCAGGGGCGAATTGCTTTATAATGCTATTTGCTCGCAACTGGATTCTATGGGGCAAGCAATAACTGAACAAGAAAAACGTCAGATATTAATGGAAATACTAAAAAAAATGTGCTGAAAGGAGTGCTAACAAAATGGCGTATTTTGATAACGCTGCAACGACTTATCC
>JAAZCS010000322.1 GCA_012513125.1 Treponema sp.
ACACAAAAAGTGAAAATGTCAATATAAAATCTTTTTATTCAGTTTTGTTATATTCAGGCTTTATTATTGATAATTTCAATTTCTTTTCTTTCAAATTTGATATATAGTTAATGTATGGAAAATTTTGATTACATTATTGTAGGAGCAGGACCGGCAGGTTTATCATCAGCAGTGTATGCCAGTAGAAGCGGGTTAGAAACATTGGTTTTAGATTCTGTTCTATTAGGTGGACAGGCTATGCAAATAACTGACTTGGAAAATTATCCAGGTGTATTTCCAAGCATTAACGGGCTTGATTTTATGGAAAATATGAAAAAACAAGCTATTCAATTTGGTGCAAAAGTTAAAATTGGCAATGTCCTTTCAATAGATAAAAATAATGGAAAATTTATCATCAAAACAAAAAATGAAGTCTATTCGTCGATATGTCTATTGATAGCGACTGGTGCAATTCATAGAAATCTTGATATTCCTGGCGAAAAGCAATTTGTGGGAAGAGGAGTTTCTTATTGTGCTATTTGTGATGGACCTTTTTTCAGAAATAAAAAAATTGTTGTAGTTGGTGGTGGCGATTCTGCTTGTTCTGAAGCGACATACTTATCTACGATTTCAAAAGATATTAAAATAATTCATAGGCGAAATGAATTTAGGGCGCAAAAGGCTGTTGTTGATAAAATGCTTGCAAGTGGAGTAGTGCCAATTTATAATTCTATTGTAAAAAGTGTCAACGGAACAAATAAAGTTGAATCAATTCTGGTAGAAAATGTTACAAATCATACTGTTTCTTCAATAGAAACAGATGCCGTTTTTGTTTTTACAGGGATGATACCGCAAGTGTCGCTTATTGAAAATTTACAAAAAGATGAATATGGTTATATATTGGCCAATGAAAAAATGGAAACTTCTGTAGAGGGGTTATTTGTAGCGGGAGATGTTAGGTCAAAATCATTCCGACAAATAATTACAGCGGCGAGTGACGGTGCTGTGGCTGCAGATAGTGCTGGGAAATATGTTAGAAAATGAAAAACGACTCAATAAAAAAAATATTTACTTTTGCCATAATTCTATGCTTGTTTTACTCATTGCCAGCAAAAACTATTGATGATTATCCTGAAAATATTGATTTTTGGTCTGATTATCCTTCTGAACAATTAGCTGAGGTAATTACTCAACGAATGACAAATGAAGAATTACTTTCACAAATGTTGATGTTTGGGTGGGCTGGTGCAGAACCTTCTGAATTATTGTTTCAGTGGGTAGATAGAGGTCTTGGCAGTGTAAAAGTTTTTGGGTGGAATACTGACGATATTCATCTTGTGGCAAATTCAATAAATTCACTTCAAAAAAATGCCAATAAAACTAGATTCAAGATTCCTTTATTTGTTGCAACTGATCAAGAAGGTGGGTGGATTCGCCATGTAAAAGGTGACTCTTCAATTACTCCGGGAAATATGGCAATTGGTGCTTCTGGCTATCCTTATGATGCTTGGGCGACGGGATATTATATTTCACAAGAGATAAAAGCTATTGGAATTAATATGAACTTTGCACCAACGGTCGATTTATTTACAAATCATGAATCTACGATTATTGGAACTCGCTCTTTTGGCGATGACCCACAAAAAGTTGGAATATTGGGATCTTCTTTTGCTAACGGCAGCCTTTATGCAGGTGTAATTCCCACTGTAAAACATTTTCCCGGTCATGGAGACACAAACATAGATTCACACGGAAAGCTTCCTGTTATTGATGTAGATTTTGATACATTTAAAAATAGAGAGTTAATTCCATATATTTATTTAATTAATGAAAATGTTCCGGCTGTAATGTCTGGGCATTTAAGCTTTCCGAAGATTGATTCAAGTGGAGCTCCAGCTTCATTATCAAAATATTTTCTAACAGATTTATTAAGAACTCAATTGGGCTATAAAGGTTTGATTATTACTGATGATATGATGATGGTTGGTGCTACATCGTACGCTGGTTCTCTTTCATATGCAATTCAATTAGCAATAGAAGCTGGAAGTGACATAATCATGTCTTCAACAACCGCAAGATTAAACGAATCATTATGGACAAAGAATCTTGATTTAATGGTTACAGATAATTCATTTAAAGAAAGAGTTCAAGATTCAGTAAGAAGAATACTTAAGGCGAAGATGGATTATTTTAAATCTGGAAATGCAGCTCCTCTTTATACAAATTCAGACACTATTGACGAATTGGTTCCAAATAAAGACGGGCAGAAATTCTTTTTAGAACAAGCTTGTCGCTCGGTTACAGTTCAGAAAAAAGGTGAGATTCCATATGATAATGAAAAAATTGGAAAAGTGCTGCTGGCTGGTTCAATCACTTCGTTTTTCAAATATGGAAAAGCCAGATTTAAAGATTCTGGAGATTTTAGGTTTTCATATGATATCGGTCCAAATGAAACTCAATGGGTTATAGATAATCTTCCACAGACATTAAAAAGTTATGATACTGTAATTTTGTGTGTTTCAAGTGTGAACCATGTAAAAATTGCAGAAAGTATAAAGAATTTAAATAAAAAAGTGATAATCCTATCAACAATGTCTCCCGTTCTTGTTGAACAATTATCTTGGGCAGATTGCATTTTATTAGGTTACAGCTGGAGATGCGATTATTCACTAAATGCCATGCTTGGCGTTCTAAACGGAGAATTTGAAAGCATTGGAGTTTTGCCATATAAATGATTATTTAAAAGTTGGAACTTCTTTTAGTTTTGTATACTTGAACTCATAGCTATGGGAATTTTCTCTGATTCCAAGAATTCTTTCATTTTCGGCTTGGAGCTGAAGTTTTATCATTTCTTTAAAAACAACCAATAGCGGGGACGGATCTATTTCTTTTGACAATAAATCTTGTTCTTGCAGTTCTTTGATTAAATAATAGCATGTTTCAATTGTTGATACATATCCAACTTGTGGTTCTTTTTTGAATGTAAAAATTGATTCATATTGGTTGTAAAAAGAAACTCGTGGTAAATCAAGTAAAAATGCGTTGTGCTGTATGATTTTTTTTGCACAAAACCAAGTTGCATCAAGAATTAAAACTAAAAGTGTTTTTTTTGAATAAAGGTCTGAAAATCCTTCTTTTTTTGCTGTCCAAGCTTCATCTCCAGGGTACATCATTACAGGAAAATATTTATCGTCATGAAGTAATTCCTGTAATCTTTCATTCTTTTCAAATTCAAGACCAACAATAATTTCTGAGTTTTTTAGTGAAATATGTGATAAAATCCCAGTGCCACTTCGTTGTCTTTTTGCTTCTTTTGGATGCATAAGAAAAACAAATTTAATTCCTGTATTAATTTCCTTTGTATATTTGCATAGGCAATTTGATTTTGGTTTAAAACATTTATAACAGCGTTCATTCATAAGCTAGTATTATAGAATTATTTAATTAAATATCAATTGCATATAAAAGTGAAGCATTCGTTTGTACTTGACATTAAATCGAAAAATGTCATAATAAAACACTATCGGAATAAGACGAGTTGTATTATATTAGTAATCATTGATTAATAAAAAATTTGGAATTGTTTTCCTTATTATTAATAAATAGGAGATATTATGGAATTATATCGAGAATACTTAGTAGATGAAAGAAACTATACTTCTTATGAAGATTTAAAAAAGAACTTTAAATTAAAAATACCTGAAAATTTTAATTTTGCATATGACATTGTTGATAGATATGCAAAAGAAGAACCTGAAAAAAGGGCTTTAGTATGGTGTGATGATAATGGGGATGAAAAAATATTCACTTTTGCACAAATTGCAGAAGCTTCCAAAAAAACAGCATATTTCCTTACTGCTCACGGAATAAAAAAAGGTGATGCAGTCATGTTGATATTGCGAAGAAGATATGAATTTTGGTGGTTTATGCTTGCAATTCATAGAATTGGAGCAATTGCCGTTCCTGCCACAGAGCAACTTTTAGTGAAAGATATTGAATATAGAAATAATGCAGCTGGAATCAAAATGATTGTTTCTTTTGATAAGCCAACATTGCAACAAGAAATTGAAAATGCTTGTAAATCATCTTCAACAGTAAAAGAACTAGTTACTGT
>JAAZCS010000005.1 GCA_012513125.1 Treponema sp.
ATACCTTTGCTGTAATCTTTTTCGTTCATTTTTTTCTCCAATTTTAACTAACAAACTATTTTTTAGGTTTTATTACATCAAATCCACAATATGGAATTAATGCTTCAGGAATTGAAACAGAACCATCTGCGTTCTGGTAGTTCTCTAATATTGAGAGCATTGCTCTTCCAACAGCGACAGCAGTTCCGTTTAAAGTATGAACATATTTATTTTTACCGTCATCATCTTTATATTTAATGTTTAATCGTCTTGCTTGGTAATCTGTACAGTTAGAAGTTGAAGTTACTTCTCCATATTCACCGCCATTTCTGCCAGGCATCCATGCTTCCAAATCCCATTTTCTATATGCTGGTGCTCCTAAATCTCCTCTACAAGTGTCAACAATATGGAAAGGAATTCCCAATCCTGTAAAGATTTCTTCTTCAATTAGTCTTAGTTTCTCGTGAATTTCATCAGATTGTTCTGGTGTAGAGTAGGCAAACATTTCTACTTTATCAAATTGGTGAACTCTATATAAACCTTTTGAAAATTGTCCTGCAGCTCCAGCTTCTCGTCTGAAACAGTGTGATAATCCACCGTAGAACAAAGGTAATTTTGCTTTTTCTATTATCTCATCTTTATGATAACCGCCCAATGTGATTTCTGCAGTTGCAACAAGACAAGTACCTTCTTCTTCAATTGTATATACATTAGATTCTTTACCTCTTGGGTTAAAACCAATACCTTTTAAAATTTCTTCTTTTGCAACATCTGGTGTTATAAATAAATTGAAATTGTGTTTTCTTAAGATGTTTAATGCATACATAATTAAAGCTTGTTCAAGAAAAACTGCTTCATTTTTCAAATAATAGAATTTAGGTCCTGATACTTTTGTTCCTCTGTCAAAATCAAGAATGTCTAGTTCTTCACCTAGCTGAACATGATCTTTTGGTTCAAAATCAAATTTTCTTGGAGTTCCAACTTTTTTTACTTCTAAGTTTTCAGTATCAAGTTTTCCGATTGGAGCTTTTGGATGAACCATATTTGGAATTTGTCTTGCTGCTTCCTCTAAATCAACTTCAATTGTTTTGAGTTCATCTTCAATTTTAGCTATTTCTGTCTTTATTAGTTTGCCACTTTCTATTAATTCTTGACGCTTTTCATTATCAAGTTTTTGTTTCATCTGATTAGAATTTTCATTACGCTTTAACTGTAGACTTTGCAATTTTGTAACAAGTGCATTTTTTGTATCAAAAAGTTCAACAACTTTATCAACATCAGCTGTCATATTTCTATTAATTACATTTTGTTTTACAGCTTCTTTATTCTCTTTTATATATTTATAATCTAACATTTTTTTTTCCTTTTTTATTGAAGTGAATATTTAATAGTAACAGATGCATTAACAGGAATAGTTCCAATTACTATAGGTGTTGAAGATTCCATACTCATCATATTTAGAGATTTTATCATTGTGTTTGAAAATCCATTTGAATTTTCGTATATTTCTAAAACAGAACCAACTTTACATCCGCTTGTTCCGGCTATAAGTGATGCTGCATCTTGTGCACTTTGAACAGCTAAAGCTCTAGCTTGAGTCAATGCAGCTTTCGGATCAGAAATTGAATAATCAAATGAAGTTAATAAAACTGAATTTGAACCATTTTTTATTACTGCATCAATTATATTACCAGTAGTTTCAGGATTTAATATAGAAACAATTAATACGTTGTTTACAGTATATTGTCCAGGTAAATCCCTATTATTTTGCCTATATGATTCCTGAGAAATTCTAAAATCATAAGTTGATAAATTATCTGATGTAATTCCTGATTGTGATAAAACATCGATAATTGTTGAAGTAATTGAAGAATTTCGTTCTACAGCAGTTGTAACATTCCAATCCGAAGTTTTAATATTGAATTTTAATGTTACTGTATCAGGTTTTACTGATACTGAACCCGAACCTTCAACTGTAATTGTACGTTCTTGTTCTACAGGTTTATTTACTGTACACGATAAAAGCACTAGGTTTGCTACAATAGCAACGAATGCAAAATTAATTTTTTTCATTTAGCGACCTTCCATATAAAATCTTTTTAGATATGTTATTCTTTTATTTGCTTTATCCCAAAATTTACTTGAGGGATAATTATTTGTAATCTCTTCATAAGCATTGATTGCTTTTTTAATATTTTTTAAATCAGATTGTGCTTCCAATATATTGCCTTTTAAAAATAAACCTTCATCTATATTAACATTAGAATTATTCAAAAATAAATCAATTGATTTTAAGGATAATTCATAATTTTTTTCATTAAAATATGAATACGCTTTTTGTAATTCATCTGCAGGATTAATTTGAATTATTGTTTCCTGTTTATTTTCTTCTATATTTTGATTATTTTGCTCAGAATTTTGTTGTGCTGTTTTAGTAACATCTTTTGTAGTGTCAGAAATTTGTATTGTGGAAACTGTAGCATTCTGTGTTTTTGGTCTGCTTGGAACAATTTCGCTATATTCTGGAGCCAACACATGTTCTTTATTGTTTGTATATTCGTCTAAAACGGTTACTTCAAGGTAATCGTCTATATATTGTCCTGTTAATGTATCATTTTTGTAAAAATGCAGAAGTTTTGTTCCCTTTCCTTTAGTGTAGAGTGTGAAAGTAACATTTTTTGAACCAAGTTTTCTGCCAAAATATACAATGGATTTAGAATCATCTTCTATACCTAAGTAAATCCATCCAGAACTAGGGTATGAAACATCAATATAACGACCTTTTTCTGTTGTCATTGAACGGGAAGGGATAATTGCTTCTTTTTTTTCTTTTGTATCAGCAACAATTAACTCTTCTGTGTTTTGATTATCATTGTTTTCAATATCTATTAAATTTGAATTGTCAATTGTTACATTGTCAGAAATTGACTGTTCTGTATTCAAATTTTGATTTGTATTTTCATTGACAGTTATTGATTCTTCTGTGCTTGTCGCAGGTGTATTGTCGGTGTTATTAGCTTCTGTTTTGTTTCGTGAATTAATTTCCTCATTCTGTAATTCAGCTTCATTTATAGGTTCAAGAATAATTCTGTCATTTTCATCTTGTTTATTATTGATTTCAGGTTCTGTGTATTCTAAATCAAAAACCTCTGGCTCAATAAAAACTTCTGGTGCTATATTTTCATCAGATTTATTTTCAGAAATAACGTCTTCGTTTGTGTTTTCTTCAACAGGAGCAGGTAATTCACTCTGTTCTGTCTGTTCTGTTACAGAATCTAATTCTGAATCATTTGAAAATTGAGTAACATTTGTATTTTCAGTATTTTGCGGAGAATCTACATTTTCTGTATTATTTGTATCTATTTTACTGATTTCTGATTCAATATTTTGTGGTGTTGATACGCATGAAGTAAATATAAATAACATTATGGATAATATAAATAAGGGCTTTTTCATGGAGCCGCTCCTATCATATTTGAAATTAATGTGTCATTAGAATCCGAAAGGGAATTGATTTCTTTTTTTGACGGAGTTGTGAAATATTCTTCTCCTTCTTCTTTTACCCATTTTTTGTTATTTTCACGTGTTAGAGTATAATCATTCTTAATCTCCGGACTTGGGGGAATGACTATTTTTTCAGAAAGGGAGAACATTTGTGATATATTTTTATCATTTTTTTGTTTTGGAGAAAAAATCAAGATTATAAGCAATAGTAGAATTAAAAGTGCAATTCCTGAAATTATCAAAAATCTTTTCTTATCATCTTCAAAAATAGTTTTAATTTTTGCAAACAGTGAGATTAAAAAGTTTTTAATGTTTTCAATAACAAGTGTAATATTCATTTCTCTTTATTTTCTATACTCCAGTTATTATATGTTTTCACCATGAATTCTTTTTGGCGGTCTTGGTGGAATTACAATATTTTCTTCTAATTCAACATCTTCATCGATGAAATCAGAAGATGAATGGTCAATTTCTGCTCCTAATTTAATATCTTGATCAAGACGCAACGCTATTATTTTACTTACACCTGATTCTTCCATAGTAATACCTAGCATAGTTCCAGCTCCCATAACAGTTTTTTTATTATGGGTTATGACTATGTATTGGCTAATATTCGCAAAAGATTCTAGTGCTGTAACAAAACTTGAAACGTTTTTATCGTCAAGTGCAGCATCAATTTCATCCAAAAGACAGAATGGAGACGGTCTAACTTGATAAGTCGCAAATAATAATGCAACAGCTGTCATGGTTTTTTCACCACCAGAAAGAAGAGCAATATTCTCAAGTTTTTTTCCAGGAGGTTGGGCGTAAATATCGATTCCACTAGTTAGAATGTTTTGAGGATCTGCAAGTTTTAATTCGCCTCTTCCTCCATTGAATAACCGCCTAAACATATTATGGAAATTCTTTTTTATTTGATTATAAGTTTCAAGGAACATCTCTGATGATTTTGATTTTATTTCCTCAGAAACTCTTACTAGATTATCCAAACTTTGTTTTGTGTCTTCAAAATTTGTTTTCTGTCGTTCAAAACGTTCTTTTACTTCTTGAAACTCTTCAACGGCCATTAGGTTTACAGAACCTAATTGTTTAAAAGAATCCTTTTTTTCAGAAAGTTTTTCTTTTAAATCTACTGAAGAAGCGTTTATTTTGTACATTTTTTCTTCAAATTCCATTAAATCTCTTGAATATTGATCTTGGAAATTTTGTTTTATATTACGAATATCATTGTCAGATGAATTTAACGAAAGAGTCAATTTTTCATATTGATCTTGATATTTATTTTGTTCCAAATGTTTTTTATTTAATGAATCACTCTTTCCTGAAACGCTTTTATTACATTTCGCAATTTCTGAATCAAGAGTGTTCATCTCTTCTGCAAGTTTTTTACCACGGTGTTCAATTTCAGCAAGTTCATCTTGAACCCCAATTATTTGTTCCCTTAATTCATCTTGTCTTCGTTTTTCAGTATAAAGTTCATCATCTATTTCGTGAAGAGAAGCCTGTTCAGTTTGAAAAGTTCTATTTAAAATATTGATATGCTGTTCAGTTGCTGTTATTTGTTCTTCCATGGATACTTGATTTAATTTCAATTTATTTAAAGTATCTTTATATTCTGAGATTTTGGAAGTTAATAACATATTTTGATTTTGAAAATCTTCAATTTCTTTATTTATAAGCTCAACATTATTTAAATTATCAGAAATTCTTTTATCGATTGAACGTTTTTTTGTCATTATTCCATCTGCAGATAAGAATTCTATTAGAAAAAATGGCGTTGAACCAATATACTTTTGAAGTGATGATTCAATATCATGAATTTGATTATCTATGGAAACAAAAATAGTTTGAGTTTCATCAATAATTTTCTTTATATTTTCAGAATTTATATTTGAAGAATTATAATCCGAGTATATATTTTTTCGCCCTTCAACAAATATTTTTAATTTATTTA
>JAAZCS010000323.1 GCA_012513125.1 Treponema sp.
CTGTTATTTTTGCAATATCCAATATTTCATTTTTTACACTTTCAATAGAATCTGACTTTGATAGATAATATCGGATGCCGTATTTTTCCAACTGTTCAATAAAAAAATTGTGCATTCCATCTGTCAAATAAACAAAATCAGGGCGGAATGACAAAATTGATTCCATGCTAAGCGTTTTTCCATCAAATCCACCTACAGAAGGAAGATTTTTACACTCAGAAGGAAAATCACACAAATCTGTTCTTGCTGCAATCTGCTTTTCAGCACCAACAGCAAAAAGAATCTCTGTAGCAGCTGGAGACAATGACACAATTCTCTGAGGCGTTTTTTCCTTTCCAGAAATGGCGAAAACTACTAAACAAACAATTAATAACGACGATAACTTTCTTTTCATAATCTATTTCCTTGCACCATATTCTTGATAATAAGAATCAATCTGAGCTTTTATCTCTTCTGTGATAATTGACTTGTCGCCGTTTGTATACAAAGCTTCAACAACGTCATCCATTGAAACAATTGCCTTTGCATGAAATCCATATTTTTCTGTAATCACTTGCAATGCCGATTTTTCAGAATCAAGTGCTTTTTCCATTCTGTTCAACGAAACAATTTCACCAACAATAGTGATTTTTTCAGGAGAAGAACCTTGTCCTTTAACTATTGGGTAAGTTTCCTCAATTGATTTTCCGGAAGTCGTAACATCTTCAATTATTACAACTCTATCTCCGTCTTTTATCGCACTTCCAAGGATTTTGCCCTTGTCGGCACCGTGGTCTTTTTCTTCTTTTCTGTTTGAACAATAACGGATCTCTTTTCCATAAAGTTCACTGTACGCAATTGTAGTTGCAACCGCCAATGGAATTCCTTTATATGCAGGACCAAAAAGAACATCAAAATCATCCCCAAAATTGGAATGAATTGCCTGTTCATAGTATTTTCCCAACTGAAAAAGCTGTTTTCCGGTAACATAAGCCCCTGCATTCATAAAAAATGGCGATTTCCGACCGCTTTTTAAAGTGAATGACCCAAATTTCAATACTTCACACTGAATCATAAAATTAATAAAATCTTTTTTGTAGCTATCCATGCTTTCAAGATTATCACAACTAAGACTTTTTTCCAATAATCTGTTATAAATATAGAATAGATATGTTCCAATTTTTTTCTGTAAATAAAAATCTAATCATGCCACCTCAAAGTGAAATAAAAAGATATTTAGGCTATAAAAAAAGCGATTTAGTTGACGATATTACGCAAAAAGAAATTAATTGTTGCATTGATGAAATTGTACAAGTTGCAGCCCCAAACAGTGTGTATGAAAACTTTCCGTTGGAGCTTTTTCAAAAAAACAAAATCAAATTTGCCGATGTAGAATTTTCATCTGCAGATTTATATTCAAACTTGATAGGATTTTCAAGCACTGATAAACCTTGCACAAAAATTGTTCTTTTGGCGGCTACAATTGGCGTTCAAGTTGATTTTTTAATCAGACGATATCAACAAAAAGACTGTGTAAAAGCTGCAATTATGCAAGCAGTTGCCGCGTCGTTTATTGAAGAATACGTCGATTTACTTAATAAAAAAATTAAAGATGATGCAAATATTTTGGGTGAAAAAACTCGTGCCAGATTCAGCCCGGGATTTGGAGATGTTTCGTTGCAACTTCAAAAAGATTTTTTCAGGATTCTTCCGTGTTCAAAAATCGGATTGACGCTTATGGACACTCTGATTATGGCTCCAGAAAAATCAGTTACAGCATTTATTGGAATTCAAGAGAACTAAAACTTAATTTTTCTGTCTTCTGGTTTTTCTGCCATTTTGTAAAGAATGACTACGTTGCCAATTATTCTAACCAAAGTTGCGTCACAAGATGAACAAATTGAATCCGTAAGTTCTTTTTTTTCTTCTTTAAATTCGTTGAATTTTATTTTTATAAGTTCATGGGCTTCCAATGATGATTCAACCATTTTTACAATCCCTTCTGTAACGCCCGCCCCGCCAATAATTACAACCGGTGACATATCATGAGCAATTTTTTCAAGATTTTTTCTCTGTTTGCTATTTAATTCAATCATAATTCATTCTACTTAAAATACCCGTTCTAATCAATTAATATTCCATTCAAAAAAAAACTCCCAACAGAATAAGTTTCCAAATTCTGTTGGGAGGTAAGTTACTAGTTAGTTAGTCGATTATTCAGTCGGCATAATCTGAGCAGTCTCTATATAACCACTAGAACTTGTATTTTTAATTGCATAGCCCAAAATTGCATTAGTTGTACCATTACTTCCAACTTGATCATAACAAGTTGCTTCATAACTTGAACCACTATGTTCATTTGAACCAGATACTGTAGGTGAATTCTTTATTACTCCTGAAGTATTTTTCCATACTCCTACGTTAATCTTACTGTTTCCCTGTGTTCCCAAGAAGATTGTCTTAGCTGTTGGAATAATTGTTGTTTCCCATAAACCTGTTGCAGTATCATCAATACTTCCCTCTGGTGCATTTGTGGCAATATCTGTTTTATACGCATATTTTGGTTTAATACAACTTGTAGCGTAATAACCGATATATGGAATCCAATTTCCACTACTACTCTTTGCAACATCAAGTGTTAGGTTAGAACCTACAACACCCGAGCCATCAACAACACAAGTAGTAAATGTTCCATCATAACTTGGTGCGTATGCATACACTAAATCTAGATTTATTGGATCATATGCCGCTATATGAATGGAATAGTCAATATTAGTACAGTCCTCAAACACCCCAAATTTATTTAAGCAACTGACTTTGCAGTTGTTGCTTTCTGATTATAAACAGAAGGAGGAAGACCGTCTTCTGTTACTGTTGTTACTCGAAGAGTATTATA
>JAAZCS010000324.1 GCA_012513125.1 Treponema sp.
CGCCCATTCTTAAGAAAAAGTTTTTAGAAAACTTTCTAATTGATAATTTTGGAATGAGTTGCAAATCTGCTAAAAGTGACAAATTTGAACCAGTGTCCATAAATTTTAAGAATTTTATTGCCGCACTTCCATCTATTCCAAATGATACATAATCAAAATCATATACATAATTAAAATCTAATGAAATGCCATAATTCAAAAGAGATATACCACCATCAGCACTTGTAATATAGCCAAGATCAACAAGACCTAGTGCTCCATCCCAGCTATAGCTCAACTCTCGTTTATCAACTTTTGTAGTGTAGACAGTTTTTCCTTTTTCTGTTGAGATTTTTTCATATTCTTTTTCAACAGCTGGGCGTTCAGATTCTTTTATGATTGCAAGTCTTTCTTCTTCTCTTTTTTTCAACATTGCTTGATTCTCTTCATATTTTTTTTGAAGATCATAAGCATCAGATATTGAAGAATACATCTCTACTGCACTTTCATTATCAATATTATTTTCTATCACAATTAATATTGAATCCATTGCAAAATCATATTCTTTATCAATTATCAGTCTTCTAATTTTCTTTAATGTATAATTTTCCATTAAATAATAATTTTTGTCATTTTGATAACCTGATAAAATTCTATCAAGATTATTCTTATCATTATTTGTAAAAGCATTATCGATTGATGAATAAACATCGCTCACATATGGTTCAACAGCGAATAATGAGATTGCCATCATAAAAAGAATAGAAGAGATAAAAATTCTTATTTTAATTTTTGTATCACGCATAAATCCTCTAGAAAATATTTACTCTAATTCCAACTGCAATTTGTGGAACAACCTTTTTAACTTCTACCAATGACGACGTAATATCCGTATCAGTTGGTATAAACCATATTGAACCTTCAGTATAGAACGAGAATCGACTAAATACTTTCATATTTGCAATCTTGATTTTTGGAAATTCCAATTGTGCAATTAAAGCTGAAAGTACTTGAGAAGAGCCACTGCTTGTTTCATTAAACAAAGAGAAATTTGCTCCTACAGCAAGACTGGCCGAAAGCCATTCCCAATCATGTCCAAAGAAGAAACTAAACGGCACATCCAAGACATTTGCAAGAATTTTTATACCAAAAATACTTGATCCACCATAACGCAATGTTGTAGTTGTCTGTCCGAGCATATTTGAAACTGCATCACGCTGCCCTTGAGTATATTGTCCCCATTGAACTTGAACTTTTACAACATCGTTGAAAGCTGTAAAACCAGCACCTATATCAAATAAAGTTGCACCCCAGAAATGGAAATCCAAATAAATACCTTGAATAAATGACGGTATTTCATAAGAAGCTTTATCACCTTTTCTGAGCGTTACCGTTACATCATCAAGTTCAATATCATCATTAGAAAGTCCAGAAACATCTAAAACCTGATTATATCTTCCACCATTTGCAGGCGAAATCAATTTTATTGTAGGACTTGTATTATCAATTTGAATAATTGTCCTTGTAATTGCAGTTTCACCATTCTTCATAGTCGCACGCAACAACAAGAAATGATAACCTTCCTTTATATCTTGATTTTCAATTCGATAATTCCATTTTTCATTTTTGGAAATTTGGGTGAAAGTCTTTCCGTTATCAAAACTAATTTCAGTTTTTACAACTTTTTTCGCAGCCGTCGCTTCTTTCATTTCCTTTGTAGCTTCTTTTGTCCGTGAGAATAAAAGTTCATCTTCGCTAATGGAATAACCTGCTTGACCTCTTAAATAAGGACGATTTATTGCAAAATCTCCGTATGTAAAATTATCAATTGTAATCCATGGTCCTGTTGGCGAATATGTTATTGTTTGCTCTCTTGAAGCTACTGTTGTTCCATTATTCAAAACAGAATCAACACGATATTTATGCAAACCTTCAGTTAACTTTTCGGGATTAAGTTCAAACTTATAATAACCTGTTCTAGTAAGCTGAGTTTCATCTGCAAGTTTATCATCAATGTATAATTTTAAATTATCAATCTGGAACTCTGATTCAGCACTTCCGTATATGTTGAAAATTCCCTGTTTTGTTTCTCCATTTAATGGATAAAGAATGTCTACAACAGCTTTTGCTTTATTTTTTTCCAAATGAATATTTCTACTTACATTTGTTGAATTCCCAGCCTTATCTTTTCCTGTTAATTCAACGTTATAAAAACCATTTGGCAAATTTGTGATATCTAAGCTTTGTCCAATTATTCTATCAATATTGATAGTCCGTTTTTCACTCTGCCCTGATTTTTCCAAATTTCGGATTGTTACATACAATTCTGTTAATCCAACATTATCAAATGCATAACCAGAGAAGAAAAGCATTCCTGTTGTAGAAGAGTCATCAAGTGGCAGTTCAAGTTGCATATTTGGAGCTTCATTATCAATGTTGATTAAGCTTGAATACAATCCTTGAATTCCATATTTATCAGTTATTTTTAAGAAGACAACTTGTGTTCCGCCTGGAATTACGCGTGTATCTACAGTGTATGACCATTTTTCTGTTCCAATAGCGTCATTATAACTGTTGCCGTTATCTAGCGAAATTTGAACTTTTTCAATTCCGTTTTTATCGCTTGCATCACCACTAATAGTTATCAATTGGTGAACAGATGTATCAATTGTCGGAACTAGAACATTTCCTTTTGGCTCTTCTAGTGAAACTCTAAACTTCCTAGAAACCTCATTCCCTTTTACACCGTTTATATCAACAGCATAAACAGAAATAGAATGCTCATTATCTGTCATAGAATGA
>JAAZCS010000325.1 GCA_012513125.1 Treponema sp.
ATTTATGACCCTGCTTGTGGTTCGGGTGGTATGTTTGTACAATCGGTAAAGTTTATTGAGGCACATCACGGAAACAAAAAAGAGGTTTCCATTTACGGGCAGGAATATACCAATACTACCTACAAACTGGCAAAAATGAACCTAGCCATCCGTGGTATTTCTGGAAACTTGGGCGAAAAGGCAGCCAATACTTTTTTAGATGACCAACATAAAGACCTGAAAGCCGATTTCATCATGGCAAATCCGCCTTTTAACCAAAAAGACTGGCGAGCCGAAAACGAATTATTGGACGACCCACGCTGGCGTGGTTACGATGTACCACCTAAAAGCAACGCCAACTACGGTTGGATTTTGAATATGGTTTCCAAACTCAGCGATAACGGTGTGGCAGGTTTTATTTTGGCAAACGGTGCATTGAGTGGCGGTGGTGATGAATACAAAATACGCCGCAAACTTGTTGAAAATAATTTGGTAGAAGCTATTTTGGTATTGCCACAAGATATGTTTTACACCACTAACATAAGTGTTACGCTTTGGATTGTAAACAAAAACAAAAAAGCCCAGACCAAAAAAGTAGGCGATGAAAGCCGCAACTTCCGCAATCGGGAAAAGGAAATACTGTTTATGGATTTGCGGCAAATGGGGGTTCCGTTTGAGAAAAAATACATTCAGTTTTCGGAAGATGATATTAAAAAAATAACAGGTAGTTACCACCAATGGCAAATACAGGAAATTGAAAACGTTCCCGAATTCTGTTATTCCGCTTCGTTCGACGAAATTGCAAAAAAAGATTTCTCACTCGTGCCGAGCAAATACATTGAGTTTGTAAACCGTGACGAGAATTTCGACTTTGACGAAAAAATGCAAAATCTGCAAAAAGAGTTTGCCGACCAGCTGAAAGCCGAAGCACAAAGCAAAAATGATTTACTAACCGTATTTAAAGAGTTGGGTTATGAAATCAAATTATAAGCGGATTGGCAACTACATAAAGGAAATTAAGGTTCGAAACACAGAACAAAAAGCTGAACAGCTTTTAGGAATTAATATTGATAAATTCTTTATGCCTTCTGTTGCAAATGTTGTTGGTACTGATTTATCAGTTTATAAACTTGTTCGGAAGTATCAATTTGCTTGTAATAGAATGCACGTTGGCAGAGATTATCGTTTACCGATATCAATGTCAAAATCAGATGAAGAATTTATGGTTTCACCTGCTTATGATGTATTTGAAATAAAAGATACTGAAGTGCTGAATCCTGAATTTTTGATGATGTGGTTTACAAGAAAAGAATTTGACCGTAATGCTTGGTTTTACACTGATGCTGACGTAAGGGGCGGTTTGCCTTGGAAATCATTTTGTGATATGCAACTACCCATTCCCCACATCAACAAACAACGTGTAATCGTAAAAGAATACAACACCATACAAAACCGCATAAACCTTAACAACCAACTGATACAAAAACTCGAAGAAACCACACAGGCGATTTATAAACAGTGGTTTGTGGAGTTTGAATTTCCAGATGAAAACGGAAAGCCGTATAAAAGTAATGGCGGTGAAATGATTGAATGTGAAATAGGAGTAATTCCAAAAAATTGGGAACATAAAGAGATTGCTTCAATTTGTGATATTTCTTCAAGCAAACGAATATTTGAAAGTGAATATCAAAAATTCGGCATCCCTTTTTATAGAGGGAAAGAAATCACACAGAAAAAAGCAGGTGATGTAATTTCCGACCTAATTTATATCTCAAATGAGCGTTACAATGAACTAGTTAAGAATTACGGAAAACCAAGTCAAGGCGATATTCTAATGACCGCAGTTGGAACAATCGGTTCAACTTATATGGTTGATGATGAAAGGTTTTATTTCAAAGATGGAAATGTAATTTGGTTTAAAGAATTTAAACAAAAAGGTTCTAATTATTTCTTGTACGACTTTATGCAAACCGAGCAGTTCTCAAACTTAATTAATGAAATTACAATCGGTTCAACTCAAAGTGCAATTACTATAAAAACCTTTGGACAGCAGAAGTTAGTGTTTCCTGAAAACAAGATTTTGAAAAAATACCTCAGTCTTAGTAGTGTTTTGAATAACAATTTAAAACACATAAAAAACGAAAATTATAAGCTGTCAGAACTTAAAGAACTGCTCCTTTCAAAGTTGGCAACGGGGGAAAATTAGAAGTATGGCTATTTACAATGAAATATTAACCTGGGCAAACAGTAAACCAGCATTTATAAAAGATGCCTTACGGAGAATAATATCAAGTTCTGCGATAACTCAAACCGACATTGAGGAACTTGTTTCACTTTTGAAAAAAGAAAATGGCGACACATCTGTTACATTGAACGCGATCCCAATTGACAATACACATATTCCTACATTTATAGCTACAGGCACAGTCTATCCCAAATTAATCAGTATTAAAGACCCGATAAACATTTGTGCTTTGCACAATCAAGGGCATTTACAATTCCCAAACAGAGGTTTGTCCGTAGTTTATGGAAATAATGGTTCTGGTAAATCAAGATATTCAAGAATACTAAAAAAGTTATGTTGGAGCAGAAACTCAAATGTGGAGTTAAAGAAAAATGTTTTCACTCCATCTGCCACTCAACAAAAAGCTGATTTTATTATTGAAGAAAATGGTATAAACACTCCTTTTCAATGGACGGAAAATTCGCCGACACACTCCGCAATGAGTTCAATTTTTGTTTATGACAATGATTGTGGGAATGTGTATGTCAATAACGAAAATCCTACACAATACAAACCAGTTGGAATTGATGTCTTAGAGAGATTAATTCCTGTACTAAATGAAATTTCTCAAAAATTAAATACTGAGATTGTTGCATACAATACTCAAAAACCGTTATTAGACCCTACTTTAAATAGTACATCAACAGGTCAATGGTACGCAAATATTGAGTCAAAAATACGAACTGACATTGACACATATATTCAATTTAATCAAACTAATGCAGATAGAAAGCAGGAATTATTTACGTTAATCAATTCTCAAAATCCACAACAGAATATTCAAAACCTTACTTCTCTAAAAGGAAGAATTGAGAATTACATTCAACAATTTAAAACAATAGAAGAACTATTCAGTGAGATATCTATTCAAGAAATACGGAATCTAAGAAATAGATATGAAAGTGTAAAACAGGCGTATGACATTGCTACCAATGAACTTAAAGGATTGAATACTTTTGAGGGTTTTGGAACAAATCCATGGAGAACACTTTGGGATGCAGCCAAAAATTTCGCAAACAGTAACGGAATGACTGATGGTCAAAGTTTTCCGTCTGGTGAATCATTAGAAAAATGTGTGTTTTGTCAACAAGATTTGGATGAAGCAGCAAAGCAAAGATTACTTGGTTTTGGCAGATTCATATTGAATGATGTTTCTACCCAATTGAGTACAATTCAAAAAGAAATTGAACAGGTAACATCTAGCTATAATAATTTAGTTGTACCACCAGTTGAAAATTTCACAGAATTAGTACAATTTATTGCTGATTTTCAAATTCAACATGAGGCATTTAATCAATCAGTAAATTCCGCAAAAACTATCTTACTAAATCATTTACAGAATGGTAGTGAAATAAACGTAACAGTAAATTCAATCTCTACAATTATTGGGAATTTGTTGCCAAATATTACTGTTCAGTTAGAACAAAACAATCAATTACTAAATAATCGAAATGCTTTAGTAATTGAATACAATGAATTAGTTGCGAAAGAATTTTTATTCACTCACAAAACCACAATTTTACAGTATTTTGATGAATATAAATACAAGGCATGGATTGGAGTTTGTCAAGCTCAGTTGAGCACGAATAGTGTTTCAAGAAAAATTGGCGAATTTATGGAAGACCAAGCCGTAACCTTGCAGCATCAAGAGTTTATAAATCATTTAAGCTATTTCAATCAAGATTTATCTTCAAAGGTTCTTATTTCTAAAACGAGAACAACTCAAGGAAATACTTTTCAAAAATGTAGTTTAAATGGAATTGCCCACACAATTGATTCAATATTAAGCGAAGGCGAAAAAAAGGTAATTGCACTCTCTAATTTTTTGGCTGACTGTACAATTGATAATAGAAAAAATAGTATTGTGTTTGATGACCCAGTCACTTCATTAGATATGGATTATCGTGATTTAATTGCCACCAAAATAGTTGAATTGTCACGAGATAGACAGATAATTGTACTTACACATGATTTATCATTTTTGCGTTTGTTAATTGATGCGCACAAAACAATAATTACAACGGACTGCCACGTTATAGGGATCGATAAATTCAATGGTATAAGCGGAATTGTAACAGATGAAATACCATATTTAGCTAAGAATGTGGATGAAAGAGTAGATTCAATAAGAAGAATACTTAGAGAACATGATGCTTTAGCTATAACTGATGCTCATGGTCGAGAAATAAAACTTGATTCAGCAAGAAAACGTTTTAGATTTTTAATTGAAAGAAGTGTTGAAGAAGTTTTAGCTAATAAAACATATGAACGATTTTCAAAAAATATACATCTTAAAAAAGGCTATCTGTCCAGTTTTATTGTAGTTGAACAAAGCGATATTGATTTTTTACTCGGTTTATTCAGCAAATATTCAATTACTGAACACGATGGGGGTACTTCAACTATTTCACAATTACCAACGAAAAGTATTATAGAACAAGATATTCGAGAGTATATGGATTGGAAAAATAACTTTAAAGCAAAACTTAAGGCCTTCTCACAGGGATATGTATGACAGTGAAATTCACAGAAGAAAAATTAGAAAAGGCATTTACCGAGCTGCTGGGGCAGGAAGGATTTCCCCACCACTTGGGTATTGCCATTTCTCGTAAACCCGATGAAGTATTAATAGAGGAAGATTTACAAAACTTTCTTCTTAATCAATATGCAAGCCAAGGCATTACAGTAAATGAAGTAAAATCAATTATTCTTCAACTCAAATCGCTACCTGCTTCCGACCTTTACGAAAGCAACAAAACATTTTTAAAAATGCTTGCCGACGGTTTTATTCTTAAAAGAGAAGACCGCACCAAAAAAGACATTTACATTCAATTCATAAACTTCGCAGGATTAAACAAGCACCGCCAACCCGAAGCAGAAAAATTGATTTCAATAGCAGCCGAACCCGAACGACAATACCCGCCCGATACCAACATTTACAAGTTTGTTAATCAACTGGAAATTCTCGGAACGGAAAAGCGTATTCCCGATGGCATTATTTACATCAATGGTTTACCTTTGGTGGTCTTTGAGTTTAAAAGCGCCATTCGTGAAGAAACCACCATTTTCGATGCGTTCAATCAATTAACGATTCGTTACCGCAGGGATATTCCCGAACTGTTCAAATACAATACTTTTTGTGTAATCAGCGATGGTGTTAACAACAAAGCAGGTTCGTTTTTTGCCCCGTACGATTTTTTCTATGCGTGGCGTAGAGTTTCAGGTTTGGCAAAAGATGTTGACGGCATTGACAGTATGTTTACGCTCGTGCAGGGAATGTTCAATAAAAACCGTTTGCGTGATATTATTCGCAACTTCATTTACATACCCGATTCGAGCAAGAAAGAAGAAAAAATCGTATGTCGCTATCCGCAATATTACGCTGCAAGAACTTTATATGAAAACATAAAGAAAGCCCAAAAGCCCGATGGAGACGGAAAAGGTGGAACCTATTTTGGGGCAACAGGTTGTGGTAAAAGTTTCACAATGCTTTACCTCACAAGACTATTGATGAAAAGCGAATACTTTGAAAGTCCTACCATTGTATTGATTACCGACCGCACCGATTTAGACGACCAACTATCGGCACAATTTATAAATGCAAAAGGTTTTATCGGCGACAATGCCGTGGAAAGCGTTGAAAGTCGTGCCGACCTGAGAACCAAACTGCAAGGCAGACAAAGTGGAGGCGTTTTTTTAACTACTATCCATAAATTTACCGAAGATACTGAACTGCTCACCGAACGCACCAATGTAATTTGTATATCGGACGAAGCACACCGTAGCCAGGTAAACCTCGACCAAAAAATAAAAGTTACCGAAGAAGGAGTTAAAAAATCTTTTGGTTTTGCAAAATACCTACACGATTCGTTACCCAACGCCACTTACGTTGGATTTACAGGAACGCCTATTGATGCAACGCTTGATGTTTTTGGTAAAGTGGTGGATGCCTACACAATGACAGAATCGGTAAAAGATGAAATCACCGTTCGGATTGTGTATGAAGGTAGGGCTGCAAAAGTAGCTTTGAAAAATGGTGAGTTAGAAAAGATTGAAAAATATTACGAAGAAGCTGCCGAACTGGGAGCTAATGAATATCAGATTGACAAGAGCAAACAGGAAACAGCTAATATGTATGTCATTCTTGGCGACCCAGACCGTTTACAAGCTGTTGCAGAAGATTTTGTAAACCATTACGAAAACCGAATTTCAGAAGGTGCAACGGTAAAAGGGAAAGCAATGTTTGTAAGTAGTAGCCGTGAAATTGCCTATGAACTTTACAAAAAAATTATTGCACTTCGTCCAGAATGGAACGAAATAAAAGAAGCCGAAGAAGGAGTACAACTTACCGACAAAGACAAACGGGAATTAAAACCAATTGAACGCATTAAATTGGTAATGACAAGAGGAAAAGACGACCCAAAAGAACTTTGGGATATGTTGGGTACTTCTGACGACCGCAAAGAACTTGACCGCCAATTCAAAAACTCGAAATCGAATTTCAAAATTGCCATTGTGGTTGATATGTGGCTCACTGGTTTTGACGTTCCTTTCTTGGACAGCATTTACATTGACAAATCAATACAGCAACACAATTTAATTCAAACAATTTCGCGAGTAAACCGCAAATTTGAAGGAAAAAACAAAGGTTTGGCAGTTGATTATATCGGCATCAAAAAACAAATGAACCTTGCTCTTGCAAAATACAATAAAGGCGACAAAGACAATTTTGAAGAAATTGAACAGTCATTGGTTGTTGTTCGTGACCATTTGGATTTGTTGGCAAAACTGATGCACAAGTTTGATAGTTCAAAATATTTTAAAGGCAGCACCATTGAGCAATTGCACACGTTAAATCTTGCTGCCGAATTTGTGCAACAAACCAAAGAACTGGAAACCCGTTTTATGGTTTTGGTTCAACGATTGAAAGCCGCTTATGATATTTGCGTTGGTAGTGAAAAACTGACCCAATCAGAAAGAGATTATACGCATTTTTATTTGGCTGTTCGTTCCATAGTTTTCAAACTAACCAAAGGTAACGCCCCCGATACAGCACAAATGAACGCCAAAGTTCGGGAAATGATAAAAAACGCTTTGCAAAGTGACGGAGTTGAAGAAATTTTCAAACTTGGTGATGAAGTTGAAACAGAACAAGACATTTTTGATGAAGATTATTTGGCAAAAATTGATAAAATCAAACTGCCAAATACAAAAATAAAATTGCTTCAACAGCTTTTAGCCAAAGTAATTGGTGAAATCAGAAAAGTAAATCGTGTAAAAGGAATTGACTTTTCAAGAAAAATGCAAGCCATTGTTGACCGTTACAATAACCGTGATGCAAACGACATTCTGCGGAGTGAAGTTTACGAAGAAATGGCAGAAGCCTTAACGAACCTTATTTGGGATGTTCACAAAGAGTTTACTGTAGGTGACGAATTAGGAATTGACTTTGAAGAAAAAGCCTTTTATGACATTTTAAAAGAACTCTGCAAAAAATATGACTTTACTTATCCTGACGATAGACTGATTGACTTGTCAAAAGCGGTTAAGGTAATCGTTGACAACCAAGCTAAATTTCCCGACTGGAATAAACGAGACGATATAAAATCAGCATTAAAAGTTGAATTGATTTTGATTTTAGACGAGTTTGGCTATCCACCAGTCGAGAGAGACGAAGTTTATGTTGAGATTTTCGAACAGGCAGAAAACTTTAAGAAAAGCAAAAACTGAAGACCACCTACGCACATCGTGTGCTTCGGCGGAAGAGGGGCGCGAAGAGAAATTGAAAAAAGAAGATGCATCCAACAACCAGTTCAACCTGACAATTCCTTTTGTCATGGTTTGTGCTTGTCGCTTCGCTCGGCACAAACCACGCCAAGCCCTTCGGGCCGGAATTGCAGGTTAACTGAATGTTAGGTTGATGGTGCACTGCGCCACTTATCGTTGATAAGGCAAATCTTCCGGCAGATATTCTCTAATGTCATTCGTCGAATGACAAAAATAAAATCTAAGGAGGATTTTATGAATAAGAAAATATTAACTATTTCAGGTATGTTATTGTTATCAATTGCATGTTTTGCAGCAAATTCTGAAAAGGATTTTAATTATAAGATAGCAGACGATGGTGAATCAATTGCTATTACAGGGTTTAAGAATAATCTTGCACTGTATGATATTCCAAATGAAATTGAAGAAATACCTGTATCTTCTGTTATACTGCAGGAATCATTGGGATATAGTAAATCAGGATTTTCAGATACAACAGAAATTACAATAAAATTACCAGATGGGTTAAAACAGTTTACACTTTTACAAAGACAAGGTGGTGTTAAAGGACATATAATTATTGAACAATTACCATCTACTCTTGAAAAATGTGACATTAGAACACAACAAGATAAAAAAGATCCTAAACACTTTTACATATCTTTAAAAGGTTCCATAAATCAATTAGATAAACTAACTGAATTTAAGGCAGAATATATAGATTTTGAAGAAAAAAAAGTGACCGTAAGAAAAGAATGGCAGTATAAAATATCAGCCTATGCAGAAGCAAAATACACTTTTCAAGGATCAAATGTTGAAGGAGTCTTATTTGAAGATGGATTAGAAATAGTTACAGGATTTCGAAATTGCAATAATCTTAAAAAAGCAACTCTGCCAGCAACTGTGCAAAAGATTGACTTCTATGCTTTCAGTTTCTGTTCAAGTTTATCAGAAATTGTAATTCCAGATGAACTTACAGAAATAAAAGCTTTTGACGGAAATCAAATTTTTGATGGAACAGCTATTGCTCTTAAAACACAAGTAAAACTTAGAAAATTAGGTTATAAAGGAAAATTCGGTAATGAATAAATTGTTGTTACAATATCATAAAGAAAATAAGAAAAGGAAAGAATCAAATGCATCTAGAATTTTCTGAAAAAGCAAAAAATGATCCAAATTGTGAAATTAGACTTGGAGAAGCGAGTTGGGATTCATCAAAAAAATCAGTAAAATATACTTGGTTTGACATAAATGGAAAGGCAACCAGAGGAGGTGAATTTCCAGTTGAAGCTTTACCTCAAATGTTAGATTTCGCAATAAGAAAAGGATATATAAAGCTATATTAACTTCACAAGGAATATAAAATCCAGCCAAGTCAAGCTTGACTGGATTTTATACCGTGGGTCAAGCCCACCTTTTTTTATTGTAGACATCCGCAC
>JAAZCS010000326.1 GCA_012513125.1 Treponema sp.
GAATATGCAAATGCAAAGAATATTGAACTGGAATCAATGCAAAAATCTCTTCAATCATCAGATGAGTTTTTTAGAAAATTAAATGATGCGTTATCAAAAATTGCTGAAAGCGGTGGTTACAGTATGATTTTGAGTCTTCAAGAATCAAATGCAATTTTATGGTACAGTTCTTCTGTTGATATTACGGATGCTGTAATTGCAAAATTGGGAATCTAATGGAAAGCTCCGAAGAAAATCAAACACCGATGATGATTCAATATTCATCGGTGAAAAAACAATATCCTACCGAAGTTCTTTTTTTTCGATTAGGTGATTTTTACGAAATGTTTGATGAAGATGCGATCAGTGTATCGCGTCTTCTTAATTTAACATTGACTCATCGGGCAAAACATCCAATGTGCGGAATTCCCTATCATGCCGCAAAAATATATATAGCAAGATTATTACGACTTGGAAAAAAAATCGTTATTTGTGAACAAGTCGGCGAGATTCCAAAAGGTGGAAAAACAATTGCTGAACGAAAAGTAGTTGAAATTATTACCCCTGGTACAGCTACAGAATCAGAATATTTAGAAGGAAATAGTGCCAATTATTTATCTTCACTTTCGATTTATAAAGGAAGAGCTGGTTTTTCATATATTGATGTTACTACATCAGAATTTTTTGCAACATCATGGAATGCGGCTAATATGGACGAAAATTTTGTTAAGGAATTAAATCGTTCAAATCCAAAAGAAATTTTACTACCATTATCTTTGAAAAAAAACGAAATAATTCAAAATGCTCTTAATTCTCACGAACTATTATCAGTTTCATATTATCCAGATTGGAATTTTTCTTATGATTATTCTGATAATAAATTAAAAGAGCAATTCGGGACACTAAGCCTAAAAGCTTTTGGTTTGAATGAAAATTCTGCAGAAATTGTTCCAGCTGGATTTTTGTTGGATTATTTATCAAAAACAACAAATTCAAAAATTCCTCATGTAAATTCCATAAAAATATATTCAGACAGTGATTTTTTGGTAATGGATAATTTTTCTAGAAAAAATCTTGAAATAACTGAAAATTTACACGACGGTTCAACTCAATATACATTACTTGATTGTGTCAATTTTACAAAAACAGCAATGGGGTATCGATTGTTACGAAATTGGCTTTTATTTCCATTAACTGATGTGAAACAGATTGAAAGTAGGCAAAATCAGATAAATGTTTTTTTTGAGAATAAGTCTATTTTAGACAAAATAAGATCAGATTTATCATCTATTCTAGATATTGAACGTTTAGCAAGTAGAATTGCAATGAATAAAGCTCATCCAAAAGATTTGCAGGCATTAAAATCTAGCTTGCAGGAATGGCTGAAAATTAAACAATATCTATGTGATTTTGATTTTTCATTTATTGATTCAAAACCTGCAGAACAGATGATTTCTTTAATAGAAAAGTCAATATTAGATGAACCATCTGTATCTATTACTGAAGGTGGAATAATTAAGGAAGGTTGGTCTGAAGATTTAGATCATTGGAGAAATATTCACGATAATTTTAATTCAATTTTAAGCGAATATGAGAAAGAAGAAAAAGCTAAAACTGGAATATCAACACTAAGAATAAAAAACAACAATGCTTTTGGATATTTTATTGAAGTTAGCAAAGGCAAATTATCTTCTGTTCCATCTCATTTTATTATGAGACGAGCATTAGTAAATGGAGATAGATATACAACTGAAAAACTTCAGTCTCTAGAACAACAATTAAATGAAGCTTCTGGGAAAATACTGGAATTGGAAAGAGATTTATTTTTAGAAATTAGAGAAAATCTTCAAAAGAATATTGCATATATGTTGCAACTATCAAATGAAATTGCGAATACAGATTCAATTGGTTCCTTATCATATGTTGCAACTCATTATAATTGGGTAAAACCAGAAATTGATAATTCTTTTGTGTTTGAAATTGAAGAAGGAAGACATCCTGTTGTCGAAAAAAATATTCCTTCGGGTGAATTTATTCCAAATTCAATTAGCCTAAATGTTGAAGATGAAAATATAGCAGCGTTTGCGTTAATCACAGGCCCTAATATGGCTGGTAAAAGCACTTATCTAAGGCAGAATGCTTTAATTTCACTTTTAAGTCAAATTGGATCATATGTACCAGCAAAAAAAGCAAAGATTGGGATTGTTGATAAGATTTTTTGCAGAGTTGGGGCTTCCGATAATTTAGCTAAAGGCGAGTCAACTTTTTTAGTGGAAATGATTGAAACAGCTAACATTTTAAGATCAGCAACAAAAAAATCATTAGTAATAATGGATGAAGTTGGAAGAGGAACATCAACAGAAGATGGATTGGCAATTGCAAGAGCTATTTCAGAATATCTAATAAATGAAATAAAGTGTAAAACTCTTTTTGCAACTCATTATCATGAACTAACACGAATGGAAAATCCATATTTATGTAAATTATGCATGGATGTTTTGGAACAAGACGGTAAGATTACTTTTTTACGGAAAGTTAAGAAAGGTGTTACAGAAAATTCATACGGAATTCATGTTGCACAATTGGCTGGAATTCCAGATACAGTAATCGAACGTGCAAATCAAATATTAGCAAGTTTGCAAAAAAAAGCTCAGGATAATCCAATTTTATTTGATAACGAAGTGAAAAAAGAAGAAAAAATACTACAAACTTCAGGTCTTTTTAGCGATGAAGAGATAGTAATATCAGAAATTCTTTCTCAAGATATTGATAGAATGACACCGATGGAAGCTTTGCAAACTATTTCTAGATGGAAAAAGAATTTATCAGGTTTGTAAAAAATCATTCCGTTTTGTAATATTATGGCTAATATTATTGTGTGGAAGATCTTATTTTTCTTATAAAGCATTTGATTGTTACGTTGATACGCGTGTTCTTTTCTTTTTTGAAAGGAGGGGAACATTGTGTTGTGTGTGATAGTCGTACTTTGTTTTTGCCTGTTTGTGAAAATTGCAAAGCTACTTTTTTTTCGATGGATGGGATTTTAAAAAAGGACAGATGTTTTAACTGTGGTAAGGAGCTCTTGTCTACTGAAAATGATTGTATGAATTGCAGAAGCAATGAGGTATTTAAGAATGTAAATAAGAGTCTTCCACTTTTATCATATAAATTATGGAATAAAGAATTATTGGTAAAGTGGAAGATATTTTCTGTTAGGAGTTTAACATTATTTTTTGCAGAACTTGTTTATAATGCTTGCAAAAAAGTTGATATTAAAATAATTGTACCAGTTCCTCCTCGTCCTGGAAAGATTAAAAAAGAAGGCTGGGATCAAATTGATGAATTATGCTGTTATCTTCAATATAAATATAAAATGAATGTATTAAAATTATTAAAAAGGAATTCATTACAAGAACAGAAAAAATTATCAAGAGATGAAAGATTGAATATAATAGGTAAATCTTATTCGATAGAAAGTAGTGAAAAAATAAAAAAAGAATTAAGAAAAAATGACAGTATATTACCAAATAGTGTTTGTCTACTTGATGATGTAATAACGACGGGTTCAACAGTTGAATCATGTTCAATAGAACTAAAGAAAATCGGTATAAAGGAAGTTAATGTATTATCTCTTTTTTATGTTGATTAATTTGATTATATTGCAAAACCTTAAATTTCAGAGTATTATAGATTAACTGAAAATCTTATTTATTAGTAGATTTTTTCTTATAAATATTTTAGGAGATAGTATGGCAAGTGAAGAAACACAATTGCAATTAGTAACATTTCAACTTGGTGATGAATTATACGGCGTTGATATAATGGATGTAAAGGAAATTGTAAAACTTCAAAGTGTTCGTGTTATTCCTAATGCACCATATTATGTTGAAGGAATTATTAATCTTCGTGGTGAAATAATACCAATAATTGCTTTACATAAACGATTTAGATTACAAGTTGCAGCAAATACTGAAGATGCTGATTATGAAAGTGGTTTTATTATTCTAAATATTGAAAATAACAAAATTGGAATTATTATTGATAAAGTTGCAAGAGTAGTTACAGTTAAAAGAGAAGAAATAAAAGAACCTCCTCAGATGTTAAGTGGAATTGGTACTGAATATATTGAGGGTGTTATTAGAGAAGAGCAAGGTTATCTGATTGTTTTAAATATTAGAAAGCTCTTTAATCCAAAAGAATTACAAAAAATAATAGATATTCAATAAATGATAAAAACTTATAGTTCAACGATTCGTAGAAAAGAAATGGATGCCGTATTAACCTGTATGGTTGATGAAAAATTGGGTCCAGGTGAAATAAATTTAAAATTAATTCAACAAATTAAGGAAAACTTTTCATGTGATGGAGCAATAGCATTGCGAAGTCCATCAATAGCTTTAAAGTATATACTTATTGCGTTGAATATAGAAAAAAAAGAAAAAATAATGATTTCTGCGTTGGCACCTTCTTGGCAATATACGGCAATTAAGGAATTAGGTTATGAACCACTTGTTCTTGATGTAGAAGAAACAACTGGTTTAGTATCAGTTGAAAAAATAAGTGAAGGTTTGTTATCTGGTGGAAAAGTATTGTTACTTCATGAAACAGGTGGAATTTTGCCTGATTTTGAAAATATTTTGAATTTTAATATTCCTATCATTGAAGATATTTCTCAAAGTTATGGAGCATCTTTTTATCAAAAAAATGAAAATGGAAATGAAATTTCTAAAAAACAAGCAGGCACTTTTGGTCTATATACAATTCTTGGTTTAGAAGAACATGATGTTGTTACAAGTGGTGGCGGTGCAATTCTTTTTTCAAAAGGAAGAAAAGAGTGGACTGTAATGAAAAACTGTCTTTCTGTTATTCCTTCCATTGATATGCTCCCTGATATTAATTCTGCATTAGCATATATTCAATTGAAAGAATTCAATAGAAATGAGAAAATCAGAAAGGAAATTTATGCTAATTATCAACATGCGTGTCTAATTGGGAGGCATAAAATGTTTATGCGGGAGATGGATGATAAGTCAACCGTATCATGTTTTTCATTGATATTAAATTCATCATTTAAAGATGTAAAACAATATGCTGGAAAAAAGGATATTGAAGTTAGGTTAGCATATGAAGATTCCGTTATTGCTCAAAATGATGAATTATCAGAATCGTGTATTCATGCAAAATCTTTATTCTTAAGATGTGTTCATTTTCCTCTTTATCCACGTTTGTCTAGTAGTGAATGCTCAAAAATCATAAAAGTATTGGGATCTTTACCGTAAAACAATGAAAAAAAGTTTAATTATTGTTAATACAAATAAAATTGAATCTAAAGAACTATCAATTGAGATTTCTCAATATTTGCAATCTAAATCGATTTCAAGTGAGTTTGTAAACTTTGATGGTTTTACTGCAAATCAAGAGATAAAAGATTTTGATTTTATTATTACTTTAGGTGGGGATGGAACTGTTTTATACGCAGCAAGAAATTGTGTTCAGTCTAAAATACCGATTTTTCCAATCAATTTAGGTGAGTTTGGTTTTATTGCATCAGTTTCTCCAGATGATTGGAAATCTCCACTTGATGATTTTTTATGTGGAAAAGCTCCAATTCAAGAACGATGCATGATAAAAGTTGTACATTCTAGGGGAAATGTTGATAAGAATACATTTCTTGCGTTAAATGATGTAGTAATTAGCTCAAATATGGCTTGTAGAACAATTCGATTGGATATTTCGTATGATTCTAATCATCTGTGCAAATTAAAGTCTGATGGTGTTATTTTTGCAACTCCAACAGGTTCCACTGCATATTCAGCATCGGC
>JAAZCS010000327.1 GCA_012513125.1 Treponema sp.
ACAATTTCTGAAGAGGAAAAGGCCGAAGCAGAAAAACGTGCAAGAAAAATAAATTTTGCTGCTATGCGTGCAATGGATGATTGCAAAAAAAGAGGTCAGATAATTTTAGTATTCCCAAGCGGAACAAGATATAGACCAAATAAGCCAGAAACAAAAAAAGGATTACGTGAGATAGATTCATATTTGCGTTTATTTGATAAAATGATTTTGATTTCAAATAATGGTAATTGTTTAAGAATAAATCCAGAAAATCCAAATGATATGCTGATGGATGTTGTTGAAGAAGATAAGGTTTTGTTGACTGCAAGTGAAGTAATTGATTGTAAAGAATTTCGTAATAAAGTTCTTTCAGCTTTGCCATCTGATGATCCAGATCCAAAGCAAAAAACGATTGATAAAATAATGGAAATTCTAGAAATTCAACATAATGAAGTTGAGAAAATTAGATAGGAATTAAAAAAATGAGTATTATTGATTTGAAAGAAGAATTGTCGTCAACAACATATCCTGGAAGAGGAATAATTGCAGGACTTTCTGAAGATGGAAAATATGCAGTTTCAGCATATTGGACGATGGGAAGAAGTGCTGGAAGCCGAAACAGAATCTTTGTTGTGGAAGATGAAGTAGTTAGAACAAAAGCTTTTGACGAAAAACTAATTGCAGGCGACCCAAGTTTGATTATTTACGCAGCTGTTAGAGTTCTTGGTGAAAAAACAATTGTAACAAATGGTGATCAAACTGACACAATTTATGATGGCCTAAAACAAGGATTAACATTTGAAGAATCATTGAGAAGTAGAAAATATGAACATGATGCTCCAAATTATACTCCAAGAATTTCAAGTCTTTTGGACATTGAATCAAAAAAATTAGCATATTCATTATCTATTCTAAAAAGTGATGAGGGAAATCCTGATAATTGTTTGCGTTTTACATTTACTTATGACAATCCTGTTCCTTCTCAAGGTCATTATATTCATACTTACATGAAAGACGGAAATCCGTTGCCAAGTTTTTCAGGAGAACCTGTAAAAGTTGCAATTAAAGGCGACATCGAGGAATTTTCATCAACAATATGGAATTCTTTGAATGACGAGAACAAAGTGTCTCTTTTTGTTCGTTATATTGATATTCAAAACGGAACTAGTGTTACAAAAATAATAAACAAAAATAAATAAAGAATGTAGGATGAATGGTGATTGATTTGAAAAAAGAAATAGTAAAAAAAATATTCGCTTCTTTTTTTGGATTGACGCTTATTTCATCCTTATTTTTTTCCTGTTCATCTGTTAAAAATCAAATTTGGGAAGAAGATGAAATTATAAATGAAGATTATTCCAAATTTATAAAAGATGTTGATTCTTATCTTAAAGAAAAAGATTTTCAAGGGTCTGTTCTTGTCGGCAAAAACAAAACTGTAGTGTTTGCAAAAGGTTATGGATTGTTAGATGAGAAAAATCCAGATTCTGGTAATAATACAATTCAAACAACATACGAAATTGGCTCTATTACAAAACAAATGACAGCCACCGCGATAATGAAACTCATTCATGAAGGAAAACTTTCTTTAGATGATAAAATGACTGTTTTTTTCCCAACCTATGTTTATGGTGATAAAATCACTGTTGATATGTTATTGACAATGCATTCAGGTTTATTTGATCATATTAATTCACCTTATGACTATTTTGATAGAAAAACTGCTTCTTTAATTGAAAAAGCTGAAAAGGCAGGGGCAGAAGTAGATCGTGATTTAGTTTTAACCGCTTTGTATACAGCTCCACTTTTTGCTGAACCAAATAGTACATATTTCTACTGCAATACTGATTATTACATTTTGTCTAAAATAATCGAAATTGTTAGCGGACAAAAATATGAAGATTACATTCAGCAAAATATCTTTTCTGTTTGTGGCATGACTTCTAGCAATATTCAATTTCAAAATACAACAGCAAAGGGATATGATAGGCAAGGAAAATATATCAGCATTCCTGCAAATATAGCTCTCGGTTGTGGAGATGTAAATTCGAATGTGCTTGATTTGTTTAAATGGAATTATTCTTTTTTTAATGGAAAAGTAATAGATAAGAAAATCGTTAATAAAATGATTAATGCAGACTCGTATGGATATGGTTTTTATATTGGAAAAGGAATTGCTCTTCATGGTGGCAGCACAGATTGTTTTAATTCCTATAGTTCATATGTATTAAATAAAAAACTTTCAATTATCGTTCTTGTAAATAGACCAATAACTGAAAGTTCTGCCACTATAATCGCTGGAAAAATTAATAAAATGTGGGAAAGCTACACATCAGAACACTAATTTAGCAAATCTAGAATAGTATCTTCTGATTGAACTCCAACGCAAGAGTTTATCATTTGTCCATTTTTAAATGCTGCAAAAAAAGGTATGCTCATAACGCCATATTTTGTTGCAAGTTCGTTTTCGTTATCAACATTCACTTTACATACTTTAATTGCCGGGTTATCTTCTGAAATTTTTTCTATTGTGGGAGACATCATTCTGCATGGATTGCACCAGCTTGCCCAAAAATCAACAATAACCGATTTTGAGCTTTCCAAGACTTCTTTTTGAAAAGTATTATTTGTTACTTCTAATACTGCCATAAATCCTCCTATAAAAAGATTACATTGTAAACTTGTGAATAAAAATTTTGATAAAGTTCTTATTAAAAGTTTATTAATCTAGTTCAAATATAAGAAAACAGAATAAAAAAGTCTACAAAAAATAGAGTATTTTAATATAAAAAGTGAATATGAAAATAAAGTGTTAATTTAAAAACAGAATTATAATTTCAATACAGTATGTTTATAATAACTGAATTTTGTCTATCAATTTTCAGAAAACATATTATTTAATTAAGTATGGAGCACACTTTGAAAGAATCAAAACAAAATGAAAGCGTACTAACTAAAGTGTCTGTTGTTTCAGACATTGTTACAAAAGTTTTCATTCTATTACTTTTCTGTCTATTATTTATTTCAAGAATCAATCCTGCAAGAATTTCAGACAAAATGGATAAAAGTCTGTCTATGTTGCAATCAGCTTTTTATTTTAAAAGCTTAACAAGTAATATTGTTGGAATACAAGAAGAATCTTCTGATTCTGATGAATTAGAAAATCCTTTTGCCTTTATGGAAGAAGGCGACTCTTATGATGATATGTATGCATCTGTAGCAGCGATGTTTGATGAAAATACAGCCGATTCCGCAGATGATGAAGAATCACTAGATGAAGATACTAGTTTTGATGGTGAACAAGTAAAAGCCGAAAAAATAGTTATAGAAGATTATAAGGCAAAATGGAGCGAATTTAGAGATAATCATACAGAAATAGCAAAATCTCTTGAATTTGACAACAAAGCAAGTTTGTTAACAGTAATCGCTGTTTTGATTTGTATCGTAGGTTTTTATCTTTCATGCGGAAAAAACAAAGTAAAAAAGATTGGCTATATCACCATTGCTTGTAGTTGTGTATTAGTTTGCCTAAGCATGATTAATTTTAATAGTGCTTTTATTTCACTAAACGCTGCATATGATTTGATAGATGTTTCACCAATATCGCCAAAAGGAATAGGTGTTTATTTGGCAATCAGTATGTTCTTATTTGTTTTTGCTGTAATATCATTTTTCACAACAAAATATGATAAAGAAGAAAAAAGTGAAATAACTGCCACACCATTCCAAGTTACATATAGAATATTAGCTTTATTGCTATTTATCACATTATTCTTGCCAGGATTAAATCCAGCAAGAATTTCTGAAAAAGTAAGTAGAAACGTTTCATTATTGACATCAGGATTTTTCTATAATGTTTATACAGAGAATATGGGAAGAATTTTGTTACGAGGATGGATTCCTTCTTCTGTTATGAAATTGGCTTTCTTTGCTAGTATGTTGTCTTGTTTGGGCATCATTGCTTGTGGAGTGGGCTCTTGCATGTCTGTGGGAAATAATAAATTAAAGAGATATGGACATTTTTGCCTTATGGGAGGAAGTGTTGGTTTAATTCTTGGTATGTTTGGAATTTTACGTGCATATAATTACGTAATTTCTTCTCCAAATGTAGATAAGTTATTTCCTGTAGAACCTTCACAGATTCCAATATTTGTTGTGTTAGGTTTGTTTATTCTTGTTTGTTCTGTTATTTCTTTTGTAAGAACACCTGCACCAAAAAAAGATGAAAAATGTTATATTGAAGCACCAATTCAATTATTCTTAATGCTTTTGCCATTTATTATTTTAGTATTTATATTCTCATATTTGCCTTTGTGGGGTTGGAGATATGCTTTCTTTGATTATGTACCTGGAGATATCCTTTCGATGGATAAATGGGTCGGATTAAAGTGGTTTAAAGCTCCTTTTGAAAACGAAGCAACAAGAAATGATATTATTCGTGTTATTAGAAACACACTTGTAATGAGTGGACTTGGAATTTTGGGAAGTTGGCTTCCTATGTTCTTTGCAATTTTCTTAGCAGAAATTAAAAACCTAAAATTAAGAAAAGCAATTCAAACATTAACAACTATTCCAAACTTTATTTCATGGGTTTTAGTTTATGCAATTGCGTTCTGTATTTTTGGAACACAAGGATTCATAAGCAGCCTTATGGTTAATTCTGGCATTTGGGAAAGTGGCAAGAATATGCTCATGGGTGATTCTTTCATTTGGGTAAAAATGTGGTTGTGGGGTACATGGAAAGGTCTTGGATGGAGTGCAATTATGTATATCGCAGCAATAAGCGGTATAGATCAGCAACTCTATGAGGCGGCAACAGTAGATGGAGCTGGACGTATGCAAAAAATAGCTCATATTACATTGCCAGAATTATTCCCAACATATATTGTTCTTTTGATACTTTCTGTTTCTAATCTTTTGAGTAACGGTATGGAGCAATATTTAGTATTCAAAAACTCTACAAATGTTAAACCTATTCAGGTTCTAGACTTATATGTTTATCAGTTAAGTTTTGATCAAACAAGCAGTAGTAATATTCCATTCTCAACAGTTGTTAGTATGGCAAAATCCCTTATAAGTGTTTTATTGCTCTTCATGACTAATAAGATTTCAAAGTGGATTCGTGGAACTAGTATATTCTAGGATTTTGAAAGGAGAAAAATATTATGGTAGAAAAAAATTCAACAAGTGATATTATTTTTGATATTATTAACGCAACGTTCTTTTTGTTGTTTACATTGATTTGTGTATTTCCTTTTTATTATCTTTTTATTAATACAATTTCAGATAATGGATTAGTAGCAAAAGGACTTGTAAACTTTATTCCGAGAGGAATTCACTTAAAAAATTACATAGCGTTAAAAAATGTAACTGGTTTAGGAACATCATTTATTGTTACATTGACAAGAACAATTCTTGGAACAGCAACTTCTACAGTAGCTTGTGGCTTTGTTGGTTATTTAGTTACAAAAAAAGAATTATGGCACAGAAAATTTTGCTATAGATTCTTGATTATTACAATGTATTTTAGTGCTGGAATTATTCCTTGGTTTACAACAATGCAAATGCTTGGACTTACAAACAACTATTTGGGATATATTATTCCGGGTATTGTAAATGTTTATAACATAATCATGGTTAAAACTTATATTGAATCAATTCCTGCAGAAATGGAAGAAAGTGCTGCAATGGATGGCGCTTCATATATGACAGTCTTTGTAAAGATTATTTGGCCATTAAGCAAACCTATTCTTGCGACTATCGCAATTTGGACTGCAGTAGGACATTGGAATTCATTCCAAGATTCATTGATTCTTATGTCTGGTGCACCACAGTTAAAAACATTACAGGAAAGATTATATTTGTATTTGAATCAATCAAGTAATCTTACAGCTGCAATGGGTACCGCAACAACAGGTTTATCAGAAACAGAAAGATTGGCAATGTTAAATGTAAAGTCAATTCAGTATACAGTAGCAATGGTAACAGCAATTCCAATTCTTTGTGTATATCCATTTATGCAAAATTATTTTGTAAAAGGAATTATGCTTGGAGCGGTTAAAGGTTAAACATCAAATATTCTATATTTAGAATTATTATTTATAGAATAGCTTGTTTATATAAATATAGTTTCGTAATTCAATTAGGAGGAAAAATGAAACAATCAAAAATTTTGTCTGCAGTTTTAGGTTTAACAGTATTATCTACTGCTACTTTAACTGCTGCACCAAAAAAAGAGGGAGATATCAGTAAGATTAGACCAAAAAATACTGTAACTCTCGATGTTTATTCACAGTTGGCTAATTATTCAGGAATTCAAACAGGTTGGTTTGCTGATATAATGTTGGAAAAATTCAATGTTAAAATGAACATTATTCCTGATATTGGTGGTGCATACCAGACTAGAATGGAAGCTGGAAACCTTGGTGACTTGGTAATCTGGGGTGATAACACAGATAAATATCAGAACGCTTGTAAAAAAGGTTTATTGTTAGATTGGGAAGAAGATAAAGTACTTCAGAAGTGGGGTCCTTATATTAATGCAAACATGAAATTAGCTTTGCAGAATAACAAATTTATGGTTTCTCCAGACAAGAAACTTCATGGATTTGGATTCAATGTTTCTACATCTGCTAAAGATTTACAGCAATTTATGTACACATGGGACTTGCGTTTCGATTTGTACGAAAAAATTGGCAAACCAAGAATTAAAGATCTTTATGATTTAATCGACGTATTGGCAAAAATGAAAGAAGTTTGTCCTAAAGATGACAATGGTAATCCAACATATGGAATCTCATTGTTCAACGATTGGGATGGAAACATGGTAATGTTCGTAAAAGCATTAGCAACAGCTTATTTTGGATATGATGAATTTGACTTTGGTCTATTTGATTCAAAAACAGGCAAATTCTATGGTTGTCTAGAAAATGATGGTCCATATCTATATTGTTTGAAATTCTTCAACAAATTATTCCAGAAAGGTCTTGTTGATCCTGATTCATTGACACAAAAGTACAATGGTATGTCACAAGATTATCAGAACGGAACTGCATTCTTCAACATTTTCAACTGGATGGCTAGCCAGACTTACAATACTGAAGCTCATACTTCAGCTGGAAAAGGTATGTACCCAGTATGTCCAGAAAATGCTCACTCAGCTGTTTATGGACAGAGTGTTTATGGTGGAAACCGTGTTTGGACAATTGGTTCAAAAACTGCTTATCCAGAATTATGTATGGCAATTTACAACTACTTCTGTACTCCAGAAGGATTCTTAACAACACAGTATGGTCCAGAAAATGTAACTTGGGAAATCAAGAACGGAAAAACATATCTTACTGAAGTTGGTAAGAAAGCTATGGCTGATCAGAATAACTATGAACTTCCAGCTCCTTTCAAAGGAACATTTATGGATGGAGCTTTCAAGATTAACAACACAACTTGGACTCTTGATTGTAAAAATCCATTAACAAAAGGTGAAGTTTATAACAGATTCTTCTGGGAATCAGAACAAGTTGCTGCTAAATCAAAGATTGAACAATCATGGCGTGATTGGTCAAAATCATCTACTCCAGATGAATATTTGCAAAAAACAAAATATGGTCTAATTCCAGGTTCATTGTATACAGGTCCTGGTGTTCCAGAAGATATGGCAATGAAATGGGCACAAGTTGCTGAATGTATCAAAAATGGTACATGGAATGCAATTTATGCTAAATCAGATGCAGAATATGATGCTATCGTAAGCAAAATGATTGCAGATGCAAAATCATATGGTTATGAAGATTGCTGTGCTTTCACAAGAGAAAATGCTAAAAAACGTGCTGCTGCTGAAAAACAGGCAACTAAATAGTTTATAAATAATAAACTGTATAAGGCGGAATATTGAAAAATATTCCGCCTTTTTTGTAACAACTAATGCAAATTATGGTAAAGTGAAGTATGGCGATTTTTAATATAAATAGTGGATTTTCAAAATTTATGTCAAAACTTATTGATGTATTTTTTATTAACTTATTATGGATAGTATTTAGCATTCCAATAATTACTATTGGTGCATCAACTGAAGCGGCGTTTTATGTAACTATAAAAATTGTTGATGATGAAGAAGGATATATTTTTAAGGATTTTTTCAAGGCATTTAAACAAAACTTTTTACAGGGAACTATTTTATGGCTAATTACAGTCGTTTTTGGCTACGCTTTATATTTGTTGTGGCAAATTGTAATAAAAAAGGATGATATATCATTCGTAATTATTCTGATTTCAATTTTTTCGACAGTTTTTGTAATTGCTGGTCTTTTGTATTCTTATCCATTAGTAGCCCGTTATGAAAATAAATTGATAAATCATATTAAGAATTCTTATAATATTTGTATAAAATATTTTGGCAAAACAATTATTCTTTTTATAGTCATTTTAATTGAATTGTTTTGTATTTTTTGGAATAAATGGTCTTTATTGGTTGGTGTATTGATTGGACCTGAAATAGTCATTTATTCAATTTCGGGAATTTCAAAAAGAATCTTTCAGAGAATTGATAAGGATGCAAAATCGGGTGAATAGTCTTGCTTCTTAATTAATTAGAATTGAACAAAAAGTTAATATATTTTAAACTATAATATATGAAAGAAATTCAATTAAAGTACGGTTGTAACCCAAATCAGAAACCAGCAAGAGTGTTTATGGAAAATGGTGATCTTCCAATTACAGTGTTAAATGGAAGACCAGGATATATAAATTTGTTAGATGCCCTAAACGGCTGGCAACTAGTAAAAGAATTAAAAGAGGCGACAGGATTGCCTGCAGCTACATCATTTAAGCATGTTTCCCCTGCAGGAGCTGCCGTTGGAAATCCTCTTTCTGAAACATTAAAAAAAATCTATTTTGTTGGTGATGTTGAACTAACACCATTAGCATCTGCTTATGCAAGAGCTCGCGGTGCTGATAGAATGTCTTCTTTTGGTGATTTTATTTCACTTTCTGATGAATGCGATGAAGCAACAGCATTATTAATTAAAAAAGAAGTTTCTGATGGAGTTATAGCTCCTTCATATTCTCTAAAAGCATTGGAAATATTAAAAGCTAAAAAAAATGGAAATTATTGCATAGTTCAAATAGATAAAGATTATATTCCAGAACCATTAGAGAAAAAACAGGTTTTTGGAATCACTTTTGAACAAGGTCATAATTTTATGAAAATCGATAATTCTGCATTGGTAAATATTGTCACAAAGAATAAAGTGATTTCAGAAGAAGATAAGCAAAATTTGATAATTTCATTGATTGTCTTAAAATACACACAGTCAAATAGTGTTTGCTTTGTAAAAGACGGACAGGCAATCGGTATTGGTGCTGGGCAACAGAGTAGAGTTCATTGCACAAGATTAGCTGGACAAAAGGCTGATAACTGGTGGTTAAGGCAGTGTCCAAAAGTGTTAAATCTTGATTTTGTTGACGGAATAAAAAGAGCAGATAGAGATAACGCAATAGATGTTTATATTGGCGAAGAATATATGGACGTATTGGCTGAAGGTAAATGGCAGACTATTTTTAAGACAAAGCCACAGGTTTTCACCCATGAAGAAAAAGTAGCTTGGATTGAAAAGAATACTAATGTGGCTTTAGGTTCTGATGCTTTCTTCCCATTTGGAGACAACATAGACAGGGCAAAGAAATCTGGTGTTACTGTAATTGCACAACCAGGCGGATCTGTTCGCGATGACCTTGTGATTAAACAAGCTGATATTTATAATATGGTTATGTGTTTTAACGGAATAAGATTATTCCATCACTAATAAGATCGTAAACTATTTAAAAAAGAGGAAAATATGAATATAGAACCAAAATGTTTGCATTCGGGATACCCGCCTAAGAATGGTGAGCCAAGTGTAATGCCAATTGTGCAAAGTACAACTTATCGATTTGATTCATGTGATCATGTGGCCGCGCTTTTTGATAAGCCAACAGAGTTTATGTATTCACGTTTTGCCAATCCAACTTGTGATGCTGTAGAAAAAAAGATAGCCGATTTGGAAGGTGGAGTGGGCTGTATGCTTACTTCAAGTGGGCAAGCTGCTTCATTGCTTTCAATTTTGAATATCTGTTCTGCGGGTGATAGTTTTATAGCTTCGTCATCAATTTATGGCGGAACAATAAATTTATTCGGATTTACATTAAAAAAATTGGGAATAGAAGTAATTTGGGTTGATGTGAATTCTTCTTTTGATGAAATAGTAAAAGCATTCAAGCCAAATACAAAGGCTGTTTTTGGTGAAACGATAGCTAATCCAGCATTAACTGTTTTTGATTTTGACGTTTGGAGCAAAGCTGCTCATTCAAAAAATGTTCCATTGATTATTGATAATACATTTGCGACACCAATTTTATGTAGACCTTTTGAGTTTGGTGCGGATATAGTAGTTCATTCTACAACAAAATATATGGACGGACACGCAATTCAAGGTGGTGGTGCCATTGTTGACAGTGGAAAATTTGATTGGTCAAAAGCAAATAAAGCAACAGGATTCTTTGCAGATTTTATTGAACCAGATGAAAGCTATCATGGTTTAAAGTATGTGGGCGATTTTGGAAATGCTGCATATATTGTAAAGGCACGTACACAGTTAATGCGTGATTTTGGTTGCTATCCATCTGCAAACAGTGCTTTCTTATTGAATCTAGGATTGGAAACACTTCCTGTTAGAATGAAGCAATATTGTGAAAATGCTAAAACAGTTGCTGAATTTTTCAAAAAATCAGAGAAAATTGTTTCTGTTTCATATCCTGGTCTTAAAGGTGACAAATATTACGAAAAAGCTATGAAATATCTACCAAATGGAACTTGTGGTGTAATTTCTGTTAGCATAAAAGGTGGAAGAAAAGCCGCTGTTCGATTTATGGATGCACTAAAACTTGCAAGCGATGAAGTTCATGTTGCAGATATTCGAACTTGTGTACTGCATCCAGCGAGTGCAACTCATAGGCAACTATCTGAAGAACAACTTGTGGCCGCTGGTATTGATGGTGGGCTAGTTAGATTCAGTTGTGGTCTAGAAAATGTAAATGATATAATAGAAGATATAAAATTGGGATTGGCAGCAATATAGATTTTCATTTTAATATTTATATCCTTTTAAAGGAGAAGATTATGAAGATTAAAAGTATTTATTTAGTAGAATTAATTGCTTTAATTAGTTTGTTTTCATCATGTGCAAATAACAATGACATGAGCGGAATAATGTATTACGTATTGGGTGAAAGAGTTGCGTCTTCAGTAAACGGTTCAAGAATGGCATCCGCAAATGCTGAATCTGCAACATATACTGTTGAATCAAGCTTGGTTGGCACATACAATTATACAAATAGTGAAAGAGTTTCATATTCAGATTTGGCAAGTCACTTGTTTATGTTTGCAGGAATTCCAAGAAATTCAATAGTAAGTGTAAAGATTGCCATAAAATATAATGACATTTCTGTATATGAAGGCACATCGGCAGCAGTACAGATTTCAGACACTTCTTCCATATATCCAGTTACACTTGATTTACAAAGGGTGTTTACTCAGTGTTATTTGTATTGCAATCTAACAACAGGCTCTCAGAGTAAAGGAATATTCTATTGTGATTTGCCGCCATATGATGCGTCAAATGTAATTAAGAGTGGTTCTGATTTTAAAGAGTTCACGTTTAATGAGAATGGAGAGGTTTGGTATTGTAATGATGTCAATTTGTACTATTACAATCCAATTACAAAGACTACTTCAAGTTTTAATTCTGGTATTGCTGCCACAGTAAGGGACTTGTATGTGTATGATGATTATCTTTATTACACTTATGGTGATACCACGATGGGTCAAATATATAAAGTAAAAAAAGATTTAACTGGCTCAGCTGTTCATCCAAAATTACAAAGCTATGGTCGTGGTGGTATATCATTTAGTTCTTTATGTCTCATTCACGGTAGCAGTGGTGGTGAATATCTTGCGTCAAATTGGTATGATACAACAAGTTCGCTTCCAACAACTGAAATTTATTTACAGTCTGGCATTCCTGGTTTGAATTCAGAAAATAAAACTATTAATGTTGGAACTCTCTGTAACTTGCCATCTGGTTCAGGTGTCTCTTATCTTCGTGTAAATGATTTTATGGAGATTGATGGAACTTTATATATATTGTTTGGAGTAGATTCTTCAATACAGACAGCTTTAGTTTCATATTACACTGGTGGAATATTAGCTATGAATCTAGCTTCCAATGGTTCTTTCACTGATGATTATAAAATATATGGAATGTGTACAACTCCAGTTTCTGTAACATCAAAAAATAATAAAACTATTAAATATTATTCACCAAACGGAAGAACAAACTGTCTTTACTTCCCACAGAAATTTGTATCAAAAAAGAAGAAGAAGCTCATATTCACAGATGAAGGATATCGTATTACTAGCAAAGGAAAATATAAAAACACAAACCGAATTGTTGAGTTTGACCTAAATACAATGTCTATCACAAGTGCAACAGATATTGATATAGAACTTTCAAATTATTCATCATCTTGGGAATCTGGATATTTTGATATAGATGAATAAAAATTATTAAAGCAATTGACTATTGAAATTGGAGAGTTTGAATATGAAAGTAAGCATATTGATTCCTTTATTCAACTCTGAAAATGTCATTTGGCAATGTTTAGAGAGCTTACTTAACCAAGATTTTTCTGAATTTGAAGTTATCATGATAAATGATGGATCTTGTGGAAAAGATGACAAAAAACGGAATTATAAAAAAATAATTAAAGATTTTTCAAAAAAGAATAAGCTTACAATAAAATATATTGAATATAACGAAAACAGAAGTCTTTTGGAAGTTCGTAGGAATCTTTTGTATGAAGCTTCTGGTGAATATGTGTATTATGTCGATAGCGACGATTTTTTAAGTCCAAATACGTTGTCGGTAATGTATTCTGTTGCAAAAGAGAATGATGCTGATATAGTGCAAGGTAAAAGCACAACATTTGTGCGAGATGGTGGAATC
>JAAZCS010000328.1 GCA_012513125.1 Treponema sp.
GGTAATATTTGTTTTGAAACAGCCTTTGTTATTGGATACAATCTTGTTCCAGAACCACCTGCTAATACAATACCTTTCATAGTTTCTTCATCCTCTTCTTTTATCTTTTAGTATAATTTTTTTCTACCCAATTCACATATTCACCAGAAAGAATATGATCAATCCATTCAGAATTAGACAAATTCCAATTAACTGTTTCTGAAAGACCTTCTTCAAAAGTCATTTTTCTTGTCCAACCCAATTCTTTTTTAATTTTTGAACAATCAATTGCATAACGCTTATCATGTCCTAATCTATCTTTAACATGAACTATAGTTTTTTCAACATCTTCAACTTTTTTGCCAGTTTCTTTACAAGTTAGTTCAATAACTTTTTCTAGCAATTTAATATTTTGCCATTCATTTTCACCACCGATGTTATATTTTTCACCAGTTCTTCCATTTTTTACAACAAGCCATACAGCTCTGTTATGATCTTCTACATAAATCCAATCTCGAATGTTATCACCTTTTCCGTAAACAGGAAGATTTTTTCCACTTTTAATATTGCTAATCATTAATGGAAGAAGTTTTTCTGGGAACTGATAAGGACCATAATTATTTGTACAGTTTGAAAGTGTGATTGGCAATCCATATGTGTGGAAATATGCCATTACAATATGATCAGAAGAAGCTTTAGAAGAAGAATAAGGACTTCTTGGGTCATAAATTGTAGTTTCTGTAAAATAACCTTCATCTCCCAAACTACCATAAACTTCATCTGTTGAAATATGATGGAACAAAACATCATCACGTATAGAACCATCACTTTTTGTCCAGTAATTTTTTGCTACGTCTAACATTGTAAAAGTTCCAAGAACATTAGTACGAATAAAAGTTTCAGGACCTAAAATAGAACGATCAACATGGCTTTCGGCTGCAAAATGTATAACAGTATCTATATCATATTGTTTAAAAATACGTTCAATTTCCTTTCTATCGCAAATATCAGCTTTTTCAAAGAAATAACGATTTCCACCCCATTTATTTTCAATATCTACAAGATTTTCTAGATTTCCCGCATAAGTCAAGGAATCAACATTAATAACCTTGCCATCAAAACCAGCATCATTGAATAAATTTTCTTTTGATGAAGACATGTTAAACAGATAATGTATAAAATTGGAACCTATAAATCCAGCTCCACCAGTAATAAGGATATTCTTTAGTTTTCTACTCATACTTAAATTATAATACATAAAAAAAAGAATGTCATTACATATAAATGCTTTTGCTTATATTGAACATATCTTCATATAGTCAGGAATATCAATTGAAAATTCCCTATTTACGCCGTCAATTGGCAATGTGATTTTTATTGAAGAAAGCATAAGCTGTTTTATTTTGAGTTCTTTTTTGATAATTTTGTTCACTTTAAAGTTTCCGTGTTGATCATCACCAATAATTGGACAACCCATTTTTGAAAGATGAATACGAATTTGATGCATTCTTCCTGTCTCTAATTCAAGTTTTATCTGAAAAAAATTGAGAACAGTTTTATTTAAATCAACAATAAAATCTTTTTGCCAAGATTTTATTACTTCATATTTTGTAATTGCGTTTTTACTTTCACCATGTTGAAAAATTTCTTCTTCAATAACACCCTTTACAGGATTTATTTTTCCTACACATAAAGCATTGTATTCTTTTTTTACTTGTTTAGAAGAAATTAACTTTGTCCATTTTGATGCACTCTTTGAATCTTTTGCAACTATCATCAATCCCGATGTATCTTTATCTAAACGGTGAACTAAGAAAATCTTATATCCCAATTCTTTTGATAAATCTTCATCCAATGAATGAACGACACCTTGTCCACCCTGACAAGAAAGTCCAAATGGTTTATTAATAACAAGAATTTCATTATTTTCATATATAATTGGTATTGTTTTCATCCGAAATACTATAAACGAGGTATTTTAAAATGACAAGAGTTCTAAAAAACGTACTGATAATTTTTATTTTATTTTTTACAATAAACTTCTCTTTTGCAGAAATACTCTATGATTCAAATTATAATTACTCAGTTGATATTCCAGAAGGATTTCAAATTTCTGATATGTCAGATGATTCAACTTCAATTCTTTTTACACATCCAAATATTGCAGTTACATTGGCAATAAAAGTTTACAATGATAAATCTTTTTCATCTTCAGAAGAAGCATTACTTTACTCATTACGCAATTTATCATCAAACCCAGCAATTGATACAGCTACTTGGAATGGCAAAAAATGTTCACTATCGGAAATTGATTTTACATTAGATAAAAATTATTCAGGATGGGCTGTTTCTGCAGAATTAATCAACAAAACTTATATAACTCTTTTGTGTTATGCATCAAAAGATATTTCAAAAGGAGCACAACAGTTTATTATCTCAACATTAAATTCTCTTTGCGTAGATTTTGATTATTACAATGCACCTGGAATATTTGTAAACTATGCTTTTCCAAAAAAAGGAGATAAAAAAGTTGAACTTATAATTGATGGAACTAAAATATCATCAAAAGTAGACAAAACCGATGAAGAAGCTGCTCAATTTATTGTTGATTTGGAATATTCCGTTTTAACACTATATCAGAATCATAAATCTTGGAAAGAAGCTTGGCAAAGATATTACAGACAAATATATAAAGATAATTATTATAGGTTGAATAGCATATTTTCAGATATTCAAAAAGGAATGAAAGTAGATTTCTCAGATGATAAATCAAAATTAAACTATTTACAAAAAATTCTCTTCTGGGTACAAGATTTTTCATATGAAAGAAACAACTCATCAAAGAAAGAAGCTGATTTCACTAATCTGGTATCTTCAGTTTTAGGAAAAGGAAACGATTGCGATTCAAGAAGCATGCTAATTTGTGCTTTTGCAAAAAATGTTGGAATAGACGGAATAATGGTTGTTTCGAATAAGTATAGCCATGCCGTTTCCGCAATAAACATTGACGCACCTGGTCAAAAATATAAACTTGGTGATAAATATTATCTATACGGTGAAACAACAGCAAAACTAACTTTTGGGATAATTGAAGAAACGTTAAATGACAAGGATAATTGGCTCCCTGTCATTTTTCAATAAATTTTTAATAAAACTAATTTTTTTGCAACAAGTTATAGACTTCGTTTGCATCTTTTGAATCAAGAATTGCTTCTCTTAAACTTGCTTCTTTCAATTTTGAACTGAAAAAAGAAATAGTTTTTAGATAATAAGAATGTTGATTATATGCAGCGGCAATCATGAATAATAAATTAACAGGCTGATCATCCAATGTCTGGAAATCAACAATAGTTTTTTTACAAACACCAACAGCCATAACTAAATCTGTTATTGATGACAATCTAACATGAGGAATTGCAATTCCTCTTCCTATAGCTGTAGACATCAACTCTTCACGCTTTAATATTTCAGATGTCAACTCTGATGCATTTTTAACTTGTGGTGCTGTAGCTAAAACTTCAGACAACTGAACTAAAGCATCGTGTTTTGAGCTTTGATTAATAAAAACAATTCTATCAACAGAGATTATATTTTTTACTTGAATATTATTTTCTACTGAAGTTTTTGAATTTGAAGATAATCTTGCATTTACCCAATTTTCAACTTCTGTTTTTTTAAATCTCCAAACAGTTCCTATTTTTCCAGCAGGGATTTCACCTTTTTGAGCCCAGTCATAAACGGTCCTGTCTGACACCCGCAAATATTTTGCAACTTCTTCGATGGTTAAAATATCATCAGCCATTGTATTCCTCTTGTAATTTTTATCTGTTTGAAAACTATGTAATATTTTGCATACTTTACCAAACTTTGTCAATATATTGTATATTATGAAAAGAATTGATTATTGATTTTGTTTTAAATCATGCAAACTATCATCTGGATATAATTCACCAAGAGTTTTTATTATGGTTTTGGAATAATCAGGACCAAAAATAATAGGCATATCTGATGCTGCAAATTCGCTAATAACTTGCCTACAAGCTCCACACGGGGCAACAGGATACGAAGATTTTGGCGCAGCAATAGCCAATGCAACAAATTCTGTAAATCCTTGAGATACAGCAGTAAAAATAGCACTTCTTTCTGCACAATTAGTTAAACCAAAAGATCTATTTTCTATATTTGTGCCAGTTATAATATTTCCATCTTTCAGAAGGAGTGCTGCCCCAACTGGAAAACAAGAATATGGTGAATACGATTTTTTTGCAGCTTCAAACGCCTTTTTATATAAGGATTCAA
>JAAZCS010000329.1 GCA_012513125.1 Treponema sp.
CTTTTTATCAAAAGAAGGAGCTTTATTTCTAGATCCAACCGGGGAAACAGAATCAAACATTCCATTTTGTCCGCCAGAAGGAGACGCTGGAACTGGAATGACTGCCACAAATAGTGTCGAAATTAAAACTGGTAATATTTCAGCGGGAACATCAATTTTTTCAATGGTTGTTCTTGAAAATAATCTAAAAAAATCATATCCGGGAATAATAGATATTGTAACAACACCAGAGGGATACCCGACAGCAATGGTTCATGCAAACAATTGTACGGGAGAACACAATTACTGGATTAATCTTTTTGATGAAGTATTAAAAGAATTTGGACACGAAGAAGATAAAGGAAAGCTTTTTGATAAGTTGATATCAAAATCACTTGAAGCAGATAAAGATTGTGGAAAATTAATGGTTTTCAATTATTTATCAGGAGAAACAATAACAGGTTTTGATTCAGGAAGACCTCTTTTTGTTCGTGGCGAAAACGCAACTTTTTCATTATCTAATTTTATGAGAGCACAAATGTTTTCTTCGATTTGTGCTTTAAGAAAAGGAATGGATATTCTTTTTGAAAATGAAAAAATTTCTATTAAAGAAATGACTGGTGCTGGTGGATATTTTAAGACTGAAGCTGTGTTAAAATACATGGCGGCTGCAATGCACACTCCTATATCTGCAATGGAAACTGCGGGAGAAGGTGGACCGTGGGGAATGGCAATTCTTGCATCCTATATGAATTATAAATCTTCTGATAAAAAAGATACTTTGGGAACATATTTAGATAAATTTGTTTTCCAAACTTGTAAAAAAACAACTGAAAAACCGGATAAGAGCTTAGTTGAAAGATTTAATCTTTTTTACAAAAACTACATAAATGCACTTTCAATAGAAAAAGCTGCGGTTGAAAATTTTTAAATTCACTACTACTACTAAAAAAAATATATTGGAGAAAATAAAATGAATTATAATAATATTAAACAAGAAGCATTTGAAGCAAATATGAAAATTCCACAAAATCATTTAGCTTTATATACTTGGGGAAATGTATCTGTTTTTGATAAACAAAATTGTGTTTTTGCTATAAAACCATCAGGAGTTCCATATGATGAACTTACAGTTGATTCTATGGTTATTGTTGATATTGACGGAAATAAAATTGATGGAAAATTAAATCCTTCTTCTGACACACCAACACATGCAGTTTTATACAAAGAATTCGCAATTCACCAAAATGCAGAAATTGGTGGAATAATTCACACACATTCAACTTATGCTGTTTCATGGGCTCAAAGTGTAAAATCAGTTCCCCTTTTTGGAACAACTCATGCAGATCACATTCAAAAAAACATTCCATGCACGCCTTATTTATCAAAAGAAGCCGTTGAAAGTGATTATGAAAAAGAAACAGGACTTTCAATCGTAAATCTTTTTAAGGAACAAAATCTAAACCCTTCAGAAATCAATATGGTTCTATGTGGAGGTCACGGTCCTTTTGCATGGGGCAAAAACGGAGAAAAAGCTGTATACAACGGAACTGTTCTAGAAGAAATATGCAAGATGGCTCTAAATACGCTTTTAATAAACCCTGAAGCTACAACATTACCAGAGTATATTATAAACAAGCATTATTACAGAAAACACGGAGCTAATGCATATTACGGACAAAAATGATATAATGGACAAATGAACAGAAATGTTTCTGCAAATGCTATAGTTTTATCTGTCTCTCCATCAAAAGAAAATAATTCAACAGTAACATTACTCACTGAAAAAGAAGGCGTAATTTATGCAACTCTTTATGGAGGACATAAAAGTAGATTAAAATCACTTTTTACATTATGGAATTCAGGAATTGTTTATCTGTATAAAAATGAAGAAAGAAAAAGTATTAAAATTAACGATTTTGACGTGAAAAAATATCATTCCTCATTTAGCGAAAATTTATTTAAAATGTGGTCTGCTTCATTAGCTTCGGAAATCATCCTAAAAACAAAATGTGGGGGAAGCAATAATGAATCATGGATTTTATTAAATGGTTTTTTAGATGGTTTAGAAATTTCAAATGAAGACCAAAGTAAATTAGGCTTAATCCGATTTTTATGGAGATATCTTTCACTTTTAGGAATTCAACCAGACGCAACTTTTTGTGGAAAATGTGGCAAATCTTTTTTTGATATTAAAAATCACAAAATGTTGTACAATGAGACTAGTTATTTTGATTCGATTGAAAATTGTTTTATTTGTACTGAATGTTCATATAAAGATAATCGTCTTCTTCCCGTAAAAACAGATGGAGTTGAATATTTAGCAGCTATATCGCTATTAACACCAGCAGAAGTAAGAAAATTGCAAATAGATAAAAATGTTTATGGACAAATAAAAGATATAGTCTATTATCTTATCGAAAATGGAATCGGAACAAAGCTTAATTCTTTAGAAACAGGGATAGGAATTTTATGAGAACAACAGATATCATTATGAAAAAAAGAGGAACTTTCATTACTTCTGAAAAAGGTGAAAGAATTCTGTCAAATGCAGAGTCTTTATCAAAAGAAGAAATCAATTTTATGATAAATGGTTGCGTTAATAAAACTATTCCAGATTATCAACTCTCTTCTTGGTTAATGTCAATCTTTTTTAATGGAATGACTTTTGAAGAGACTGGATATCTTACAGAAGCAATGCTTCATTCAGGCGATGTAATTAATCTTCATGGAAAAGAGAATTTGGGATTAAAAGGTCCGTTTATCGATAAACATTCTACTGGTGGCGTTGGAGATAAAATCTCATTGCCATTGGCACCAATAGTTGCTTCTTGTGGTGTTTATATTCCTATGATGAGTGGTAGAGCTTTGGGTTACACTGGTGGCACGCTTGATAAACTTGAATCAATAAAAGGTTATAACACAGTTTTAAGCGAAGATAAATTTGCAGAACTAATTGCAAAAAATGGATATGCAATGACTGGTCAAACTGAAAAAATTGCTCCTGCAGATAGAATTCTTTATGCTTTACGTGATGTAACTGCAACTGTTGAATCGATTCCCTTAATTACAGCAAGTATTTTATCTAAAAAAGTGGCAGAAGGATCTGACGGACTTGTTTTTGATGTAAAATATGGCTCTGGTGCTTTTATGAAATCTGTTCCGGACGCAAAACTTTTAGCAATATCACTTGTAAAAACAGCAAAAGCCATGGGAAAAAATGCCACAGCTTTAATAACAAACATGAACACTCCATTAGGTTATAAAATTGGAAATTTTCTTGAGATTGAAGAAACACTGGAATGTTTGCAAAACAAAGGTCCCTCTGATGTTATGGAAGAAACATATGAACTTTCTGCAGAAATGCTTTTACTTGGAAAAGTTGTTGCAACAAGAGATGAAGGTATAAAAATGAGCAAAGAAGCGGTAATTTCTGGAAAAGCGTTGTCTTGTTTCCTTCAAAATGTTATTGATCAAGGCGGAAATCCTGATATTCTTCTTTCTGAACAAAATAAAAGACGTTCTTGTCATAAAACTGTTCTGAAAGCAACAGAAAATGGATATATTAATATTGATGCCTATAAAGTTGGACTTGCGGGTGTATCTCTTGGAGTTGGAAGAAATAAGACAACAGATAGCGTATGCCCTGATTCGGGAATTATTCTGCATGTAAAAGAGGGAGATAAAGTTTCAAAAGGCGATGAAATTATGGAAATTTACGGCAAAAATGAAGATTGTCTTTCTCTTTCTAGTGACATATTATCTGAATCTATATCATATAGTGATTCTCAGATAGAAAAAAACAAACTAATTCTAGAAAAGATTAAAGGATAAATAATATTTTACAGTTACAAGGATTTATACTTTGAAAGATTGGAACAAAAAAGTAGTTACTAAAGCGGAAATAGAACCGTTATGTAAAAAATATAATATTAATGGAATTTTAGCATCCATTTTTGTAAGGCGAGGAATTACCTCTGGTGAAAAAATTCTATTTTTTTTAGAAAAAGACTTAAGATTTCAACACAATCCGTTTCTTTTTAACAATATGGAAGATGCAGTTGATAGAATTTTAGCTGCAAAAGAAGATGAAGAAAAAATATTAATTTTTGGTGATAAAGATGTTGACGGTGTATCAAGCACAGCAATAATTTTTGAATATTTGAAAAGAATTAATGCTGACGTTCAATGGAGACTTCCTGTTGGAGACGATTCATATGGACTTTCAATACAAGCAATTGATGATTTTTATGAAGAAGGTGGGACTCTTATCATTACTGTCGATTGCGGTATTTCTAATAATTACGAAATTGACTATGCAAATGAAAAAGGTATTGATGTTATTGTTACCGATCATCATAATCCGACTGAAACATTACCAAATGCTGTTTCGATTATAAACCCAAAGATTGATAATTCCGGATATCCATTCAAAGATATTTCTGGAGCAGCGGTAATTTCTAAAGTAGTCAGTGCTTTGCGTTTTTCACAAACACCTTTTTACAAAACAGATATTTGCCTTATTGATATACAAGAATCTAATAATTGTTATGAAATTTCATGTTTAAAAATAAGAAACATGAAAAAATATAAAGAATTAAAAGTTTCTATAGTTCCGGGGCAAACTTCAATTTCTGAAACAAAATTGCCTTTCTTTTTAGAAGGTCAAATAATTTATGCTTGGGATTCTATAAAAACAAGTAATCAACTGACAGACCTTTTTGGCAAAGGAATAATGTTTGAACTCATAGACTTTAAAAAAGAAGTTTCAAAAGTCTATCCTTCACTCCAAAATAAATCTATTAATGACTTATCCTCAATTTCAAAATCTGGACTTTATTCAGAAACTACAAGTTCTTTGTTAGACAACTTTTATAATTTATTTGTATCATATTTGAAAAGAATCGAATACAAAATTAATCCTTCATTTATTGAAGATGAAATTGCAGATATACAA
>JAAZCS010000026.1 GCA_012513125.1 Treponema sp.
CTATTTTATAAAAAAACTACGTCACCAGGAGTTGGATCGTAGTTTTTTTTTTAATTTAATTATTAGTCAGCAACAAATGGCAATAAACAAATTGCTCTTGCTCTTTTAATTGCTTTTGCAACTTCACGCTGATGTTTTGAACATGTACCAGTAATACGGCGTGGTAAAATCTTTCCACGTTCTGTTGTATAACGACGTAAACTGTCTGTATCTTTATAATCGATTTTTGTTTTGTTTGCACAGAAACGACATACCTTCTTGCGGAAGAAAGTCTTTCCTTTTACACGTCCATCACGTTCTTCTTCACGACCATCAGATTCAGCTGGCATTTCGCTCATCTGTGATTCCATCATATCTTTTTTTTCTTCAATTTCTTGCATATTATCAGACATTTTTTATCTCCTATAAATAATCTTTGTTTTAGAATGGGATATCTTCAGGGAAATCATTTCCTGTTCCACCAAAAGAATCTGGTGAATAATTATCAGAATAACTGGAATTTGTTTTTGCAGAATCATTTCTTGGTTGAAATCTTGGTGCATTTCCAGACGAACTATTTCCATCTGATTTACCACCTAAAAGTTGAACTGTATTTGCAACAATGCCAACTTTACTAAATTTCTGACCATCTTTTTCCCAACGATCTTGCTTCAAATAACCATCAACAGCAATTTGTTTGCCTTTTGTCAAATATGGTTTCAAATTCTCAGCAGTTTTTCCCCAAATAGTAATATCGAAATAGCTTGTTTCTTCAATCCACTGATCTCCGTTTTTTCTATTTCTATTCACAGCTAAGCTCACATTTGCTCTGGCCTGTCCATTACTAGCATATCCGAAACTTCTTTCATCAGATCCAATATCTTTTGTAAGGTGACCAATAAGAATAACGTGATTTACATCTGCCATGATTTTCTCCTAAGACTATTATTATCTTAATTATTTTTCTTCTATTTTTACGAACTGATGTTTTAATAAGTTCATATTAATTTTAAAATATTTTTCAATTTCTGCGCTGAAATTTGCGAGTGTGCTTTTTAAGTCTTCAGCACCTTTTTTTGACTTTTCATCATCTAAAGGATAAATAGCCATTAGTTCATACTTTTTCATAGTATCTCCTGAATTTTAATCATTGTTTAAAACAATGTTTTGGAGGAAAAATCCTCCTTATGGTCTGAGGAAATCCCTATTAGAGGATTCCAAGAAGTAGTATAATAATAAATAAAATAAGTTAAAAGGGCAATAAGAGTAAAAATAAATAAAAAGCTGTAATTGACCAGAACATTTTTAATATTATATAATTAAATAGGTTTTTTATGAGAATTACAGGTGGCGTTTTAAAAGGTAGAATTATCAAGTGTCCGGATGGTGTTATTAGACCGGCAATGGACAGAATGAGAGAATCGATTTTTTCTATTCTTGGGGATTTATCGGGTAAATCATTTTTGGATTTATTTTCTGGTTCTGGTACTATAGCAATTGAAGCTGTTTCTAGAGGGTCTACTGATGTTGAATTGTGCGAAAAAGATAGAATAAAAGTAAATACAGTGTTCGATAATGTTTCAATTACTGAAAAAGAAATGGATGTAAAAATAAAATGCCACTTTATGCCAGTTGAATATTACATAAAAAGATGTAAAAGAACATTTGACTATATATTTTTTGATCCTCCGTTTCCTTACAAATTCCATGAACAGTTGATATTACAAGCAGATGAAAATTCTCTTTTAAATAAAACAGGAACTATTTTGGTACATAGACCTGAAGAACATTTTATGCCTGATAAAATTGGAAATCTTTCACGTATTGATCAAAGAGTTTACGGAAGATCTATTGTTGATTTCTACGCTTATTCTGATAAAGAATAGAAAGCTTTTCTTTATTATTTTCTTATTCCATGATATAATATTAGCATTTAATGAAGAAAACTGATAATCAAATAGAATTTGAAGAAGCCCTAAAAAACAAACAACCTCAAGATGGTTTTATAAAAGTAACCGACAATCCTGTAAATGGTCTAACCTCAGAACAAAAGGTAGTGTTAAATCGAAAAGCAAACATTATGTTCAATAATGGAAATATAGAAGATGCTAGAAGAATTTTCATTACTACAGGCTATTCTGATGGACTTACACGAGTTGGAAATTATTATATGAACAAAAATGAGAGTCTAAAGGCATTAAAAGTCTATTATCTTGCTCATAATAAAAGAAATTCTGAACAAATTTATCAAAATATTGCAGATGTTTTATCAGTTCTCTTAAAATAAATAATAAAATGAATTTAAAAATATGGAGAATCAAAGATGAATCAACGAGATAACCAAACTCCTGATACAGATGAACAAAAAAAGTTGGAAATTGAAAACAAGATTTCTGAACTATCAAAAAGTGGATATGTTTTATTAAAGCAAAACAAAACAAATGAAGCACTAGATATTTTCAATTCAATTCTAAATTTGGAAGAAAATAATAATTATGCACTAGTTGGACTTGGCGATATTGAGAGAAAACTAAAACATTATCAAACAGCAATAGATTTTTATGAAAAATGCTTATCTTTTTACCCTGCAAATAATTACGCTTTATTTGGATTGGCAGATTGCTACAAAGCGTTAAACAAACATGAACAAGCCATCGAAATATGGCAACAATATTTAATTCATGACAACAAAAACATTACAGTGATGACAAGAGTTGCCGATGCATACAGAAAAATTAAAGATTTTAAAAAATCAAAAGAAATGTATTTAAAAGTTCTTGATATTGAAAAAGAAAATCCATATGCATTAATTGGTCTTGGACATTTGAACTACGATTTTAAGGAATACAAAGATGCTCTTTTCTATTGGACAAAAATCTATGAGTTAAACACAGATTCAGTTGATATAAGAGTCTTAACTTCTATCGGTAACTGTCATAGAAAATTAAAAACTTTCAATAATGGAACTATGTATTTTGAAAAAGCACTGGAAAAAGACCCATCAAATTTTTATGCTTTATTTGGATTAGCAGATTGTTATAGAGGTATGAATCAACAATATAAATCGATAAACTACTGGAATAAAATTCTAGAATTAGATCCAAACAACAAAGTTATTTTAACTAGAACTGGCGATGCATATAGAACAACAGGTAATTATGAAAAAGCGTTGATTTATTATAAAAAAGCCTTAGAAATTGATTTTGATGTTTATGCAGCTATAGGATTGGCTTTAATAGATAAAGGTGAAGGAAAATATGCAGATGCGGCTGATAAATTCAAAAAATTGATTATTAATGATCCAAAGAACTCTAGACTTTATGTAGATTTATCAGATTGTTATTCTATGATGGGCGAAAAAGAAAAAGCTTTAACTATTTTGGAAGATTATTTAAAGATAGATAGTAAAAATCAAACAATTAAGAATTTAATTGAAGAAAAAAAATGACAAATAAAATTAGTTTATCAGGTTTACTACCTGAAGAAATTTCACAAGCACTTGGTTATAAACAATCATTTAGAGGAAAACAAATCTTCAAGTGGATTGGTTGTGGAATAAATGATTTTGATAGTATGACAAATTTAAGTCTTATCGATAGAAAAGATTTACAAGATAGAGCCTTGTTACGAACAACTTCTGTATCAAACATTTTAAGAGATGAAGACGGAACAATAAAATTGCAAATAAAACTGCATGATGATTACGCAGTTGAAACAGTTCTTTTGACAGATAGAGACGGACGAAAAACAGCATGCGTTTCTTGCCAAGTTGGTTGTGCTATGAAATGTGCTTTCTGTCAAACAGGAACGCTTGGTTTTGCAAGAAATTTGGAAGCTTCTGAAATAGTTGAACAATTTTTTTATTTGGAAGAAATTGCTGGACAACTGGATAATATTGTTTTTATGGGCATGGGTGAACCAATGATGAATCTTGAAGCTATAAGAAAAACAATTAAAATTCTCACTAGTAAAGATGGAAGAAATTTGTCATCAAAAAGAATCACTTTATCTACATCTGGAATAATTAAGGGAATTTATGATTTAGCCGACAACGGTCCGCATATAAGGCTTGCAGTGTCATTAACAACAGCGAATGAAGATTTACGAGCAGAATTAATGCCTATTTCAAATAGTAATACTTTACCAGAATTAAAAAATGCAATTAGTTATTATGCAGAAAAAAGTGGTAAAAGAGTAACATTAGAAGCTGCCCTATTACACGATAAAAATACAAATGAAGAAAGTGCAAATAAGTTGATTAATTTTGCAAGAAATTTGGACGTGAATATCAACCTTATTCCATGGAATAAAGTTGATAAACTTCCATTTACAGAACCAACTTCATCAGAAATTAAAAGATTTTTGGCAACTTTAGAAAAAGCAAGATTAAATGTTTCATTAAGAACAAAAAGAGGTCGTTCAATAGGTGGTGCTTGCGGCCAACTTGGAAAATCTCTGAATTAGCAATGCTTACTGTATGAAACTATTTATAAATTGTATTAATATATTTTCATCTTGTAATATGAAAAGCATTATATTATAATTTATATAATTTCGTTTTGTCGATTTTAGAAGAGATGTTTTAAATATAATACTATTATTTTTTAGTTTTTAGGGGTTTTGAGATGCAGATAAAAATTTATGTTGTTGGAATGTTTGATGATGACTCGGCTACAAAAGTTCAGAGTGCGGTTTCAGCTGTTTCTGGAGTAACAAATGTTGTTGCAAATGCATCTAAAGCTCAAGTTTTAGTAGATTATGCTGATGATACTGCAGGAATTGAAGATGCAATTAATAATGCTATTAAATCAGCTGGTGTTGACGTAGTAGGTTAATTTTATGAAAATAACTGTTCTTGATGGAAATGCCGTTAATCCTGGAGACTTATCATGGGACATTCTAAAACAGTTTTCATCTGATATAACAATCTATCCACGTACTTCACCAGAATTAGTTATAGAACGGATAGGTAATTCAGATGTAATTTTTTTAAATAAGATTAACATAACTGAAGATATTCTTAGTTCTTGTCCTTCTGTTAAATATATTGGTGTTTTAGCTACCGGATATAATGTAATTGATTTGGAAGCTACAAAAAAAAGAACTATAACAGTTACAACAATTCAAGAAACAATGACGGGACACCATCTTCTCCAAAGTCATTAAATTTATCTCCTAAGATTCCTTCCGTACTCTATCCCCATCTCGAATCCAGTATGGATTACTTTGATGATAATGAC